>MWOY01000116.1 GCA_002026015.1 Prochlorococcus sp. HOT208_60m_808G21
GAAAATAATAAAAAAAGCTCTTGGTCATTAGCTTGGAGTTGGGCTTGTTATTGTTTTGAAATTACAAAGTTAGAGATGGTGGAGAATTTTTTCTACTCGTGGAGTGCAAACCAACTTAGTGCAGCAATAAGAATTATTCCTATTGGCTCAACAAAAGCACAATTAATTCAGAGAGACTTATTAGCAATAATTTCAAAAGTTTCTAAAGAAATTATGGACAAAGAAATTGATGACATCTATTTTGGCAATGTAGGTTTAGCTATGGCACAACAAAATCATAATGACCTTTATACAAAACTTTTTAGAAATTAATTTATGAGTAGCAAATTGAGAGTAGGGGTTGCCGGGCCTGTAGGTTCAGGAAAAACTGCATTAGTAGAGATTCTATGCTTAAGCCTGAAAAAAAATTATGAGATAGCAGTTGTAACCAATGATATCTACACCAAAGAAGATGCTAACTTTCTAATAAATAAAAAAGTTTTAGAGGAAGGAAGGATTATTGGTGTAGAAACAGGAGGTTGTCCTCATACAGCGATAAGAGAGGATTGTTCCTTAAATAAAAATGCAGTTTTAGATTTAGAAAATAAATATAATCCTTTAGATTTTGTTTTTGTAGAAAGTGGAGGTGATAATTTAGCATCTAGTTTTAGTCCAGAACTTGTAGATTTATCAATATACGTGATTGATGTATCTGCTGGAGACAAAATTCCTAGAAAAGGGGGGCCAGGCATAACAAGATCAGATTTATTATTAATAAACAAAATTGACTTAGCAGATATGGTTGGTGCAGATTTAAATATTATGAAAAGTGATACGGAATTTATGAGAAAAGGGAAACCTTGGTTTTTTACCAACCTTTGTAGCGGAAAAGGAGTTGAAGAAATAACTCAATTTTTAGAATCACATATACCAAACAATCGAAACTAGAAAAATGTCCATTACTAATATATTGGATTCAACAAAAAGTTACGACTGATACAAAACTAATCCTCACTCGTTAATAACTTTTACTTTATCCCCCTAATGAGGGTCAATTACCTAATTTATCCTAATTCATGAGAATTTCAAGGCGTATTTTGGCAGGATTAGCTACTGCCTCACTTGCTGTCACAGCAACTTCATGTGGTGGAGGTGGAACCTCCGGAAGTTTCGATGACACAGTAACCGTCGGTATTTTACATTCGTTGTCTGGAACAATGGCGATTTCTGAATCAACCCTTGTTGATACAGAAAAAATGGCTATTGAAGAGATAAATGCTGCTGGTGGTGTAACAGTTGGCGGCAAAAGCTACAAAATAGAATACATTGTTGAAGATGGTGCATCTGACTGGCCTACTTTTGCTGAAAAATCTAAGAAACTTATAGACCAAGACGGTGTTCCTGTCGTATTTGGTGGTTGGACATCTGCAAGTAGAAAGGCAATGTTACCAGTCTACGAATCAAAGGATGCTTTCCTTTACTACCCAATTCAGTATGAAGCTCAAGAATGTTCTAACAACATTTTCTATACAGGAGCCACACCAAACCAACAGTCAGAACCAGCTACAGATTTCATGTATAAGCGTTCTCCTGCAGCTGGTGGGGATTTCTTCCTTGTAGGTTCTGATTATGTTTTCCCAAGAACTTCAAACACAATTACAAAAGCTCAAGTAAAACAGTTAGGAGGTAAGGTTGTTGGAGAAGATTACCTTCCATTAGGAAATACTGAAGTTGCTCCAATTATTTCAAAAATCAAAAAAGCGTTGCCTGAAGGCGGAATAATCATTAACACACTTAATGGTGACCAAAACGTTGCATTCTTCAAACAGATTCAAGACGCAGGTATTACACCTTCAAGTGGGTACTATGTAATGAACTATTCAATTGCTGAAGAAGAGATTAGTACAATTGGTCCTGAGTTCCTTGAAGGTCACTACGGCGCTTGGAACTACATGATGTCAATTGATACTCCTGCATCTAAGAAATTTGCTGCAAGTTTCAAGAAAAGATGGGGAGCCGATCGTGTTGTAGCTGATCCTCAAGAATCTGCTTATAACATGGTTTATTTATGGAAACAGGCAGTAGAAGATGCTGGAACATTCGACGACAACGCTGTAAGGGAAGCCCTTGTTGGACAAAAGTTTGATGCTCCACAAGGTCCTGTTGAAGTTATGCCTAATCACCACTTATCTCAAACAGTAAGAATTGGAGAGATTAATTCAGAGGGTGGATTTACAATTCTTGAAGAGACAGGAGTTGTTCTTCCTCAAGCATGGAACCAAAAGCATCCAAGTTCAAAAGGATTTGCATGCGATTGGACAGATCCTTCAAAAGGAGAAAAGTATAAGCTTTAATACACTTAAAACCTATACTTCAAAATAAAAGGAGGTTAACGCCTCCTTTTATTTTATATAATCAAATATTTTCTTTTTCTAAATTGGAGTTACTTCTCGATAGTCTTTTTAATGGTGTTGCAATCGGATCTGTACTTCTTGTTGCTGCATTAGGTCTAGCAATTGTTTTTGGTCTTATGGGTGTAATTAATCTTGCTCATGGAGAACTTATGATGCTTGGGGCTTACACAACATACGTAACACAATTAATTTTTAAATTACCTATATTAAAACCTTTCTATAATTCGTACATAATAGTTTCTATTTTCCTTGCTTTTATTGTTAGTGGAGTAGTAGGCATTCTCCTGGAAAAAACTATAATAAGAAAGCTTTATGGAAGTCCACTAGAAACACTTCTAGCAACTTGGGGCGTAAGCTTAATTCTTCAACAATTTGTCAGAAGTGTTCCTTTAGCTTATGGGACAGGTTTGGTTATAAGTCTGTTAATTGGTTTATTCTTACCAACAACATTCCCTTCGAAAATAAAGGAGTCAATAAATTTCAAATATTTTAAATTTAGTTCATGGATATTTGCTGCATTAACTGGGGTCCTGACAGGTAGCCTAATCTCATCTTCTGTCAGCAAACTTAGTAGAGCAAGCGCTCGGAATGTTGATGTAACAGCGCCTTCGTGGATGAGAGGTCAAGTAGAAATTATTGGCACTGCATTTCCTAAAACAAGATTAATGATAATTGTCATAACTCTAATCTCTGTAATAGCCATAACATTATTTCTTAATCAAAGTGCTTGGGGGATGCGTATAAGAGCAGTTACTCAGAATAGACAAATGAGTGATTGTCTTGGTATATCTACTGAAAAAGTGGATATAATTACTTTTGGAATTGGATCCGGCTTAGCAGGAGTTGCTGGGGTAGCGGTATCTCTTTTAGGTTCTGTAGGTCCAAATGTTGGCGGAAACTATATAGTTGGTTGTTTTATGGTTGTAGTGCTGGGAGGAGTAGGAAATTTATTAGGAACAGTACTTGCTTCATTTGGGATAGGAATAATGACTGATTTAATTGGAGCTGGAAGGCTCTTATCAATATGGCCAGATATGCCTTTACCTTTATCAAACACAATTAACTTTTTTGCAACCACAAGTATGGCAAGAGTAATGATATTTGCACTAATTGTTATATTCTTACAATTTAAGCCTACAGGTTTATTTCCTCAAAAAGGAAGGATGGTTGAGAACTAATGTCCTTAAGTAAAATTAAATTTGACAAAAAAATAGTATTATCATTTTGGATAATTTTAATAGCTTTAATTATTGCAGCACCAACTATACTCCCTGTATTTAGACTAAACCTTCTAGGTAGATACTTATCCCTATCCATAGTTGCACTTGGTGTTGATCTTATCTGGGGCTTTACAGGTTTACTAAGTCTTGGACAAGGAATATTTTTTGCACTAGGTGGATATTGTGCAGCAATGTATTTGCAAATAACCAGCTCCTCTGAATTTCCAAATAATATTCCTGAATTTTTTGCTTTATATGGTGTCGAAAAATTACCTTTTTTCTGGGAACCGTTTAGATCGCCTGTTTTTACCTTCTTCGCTATCTGGATAATTCCAGCATTGGTTGCTGGTTTAATTGGATTTCTCGTTTTCAGGAATAGAATCAAAGGGGTTTATTTTTCTATACTTACTCAAGCTTCTCTTCTTGTATTCTTTAACTTTTTTAATGGACAACAAAAACTTATAAACGGAACAAATGGATTAAAAACAGATGTAACACAACTATTTGGTCAGATGGTAGGGTCTGAGTCCATGCAAAGAATATTTTTTTGGATAACCGCCATAGTAGTAATAGCAGCATGGTTTTTTGCAAAGTGGGTAGTTAAAGGAAGATTTGGAAATATCCTCATAGGAATACGAGATGATGAACCAAGAGTTAGGTTTACAGGATACAACCCAGTTATATTTAAGACGATAATATTTTCTATTGCTGGAGGTCTCGCAGGAATTTCGGGAGCTTTATATACCGTTCAGTCTGGAATAGTATCTCCTCAATTTATGACGGTTCCCTTTTCTATAGAAATGGTTATATGGGTTGCTGTTGGAGGAAGAGGAACTTTATTGGGAGCAATACTAGGTGCAGTTTTCATCAACTATGCAAAAAGTCTAGTAAGTGAAGCTTTACCTGCTAGCTGGATGTTTATTCAAGGAGGGTTATTTATCTTAGTTGTAACAGCTTTGCCAGAAGGAGTTTTAGGATGGATTCAAGGAGATGGTCCTAGGAATCTTCTTCAAAGATTTGGTTTGAAAAGAAAGATTGAAACCTATCCAAGCTTAGAAGTTAACAATAAGGAGGGGAATAATGAATAATAAAGATCTTCTAAATTTAATTGATATTACTGTTAGTTTCGAGGGTTTTTTAGCCCTCAACAAACTTAATTTAAATTTGAAGAAAGGAGAATTAAGAGCTGTAATAGGACCCAATGGCGCAGGTAAAACAACATTTCTTGATGTAATAACTGGAAAGGTTAAGCCAACAAAAGGAGAAGTGATCTTTAAAGGGAAATCTTTGGTGGGTAGAAAGGAGCATAAAATAGCCAGACTTGGAGTTGGGAGAAAGTTCCAAAGTCCAAGAATCTTTGAAAATCTAACAGTTAAAGAAAATCTTGAAATATCGGTGACAACTCCTAAAAGTCCCTTAAACCTTATAAATAAAAGTATTAAGGATGAGCAGCTTAATGAGATTGATCGTCTTATGAAGATTGTTAATTTAGCTCAAAAAGTTGATTCTAAAGCTGGATCTTTATCACATGGCCAAAAACAATGGCTCGAGATAGCCATGTTAGTAGGACAGAAGCCAGATTTAATGTTGGTAGATGAACCTGTTGCCGGTTTAACTGATGAAGAAACAGATCTTACAGCTGATTTATTAAAATCTTTATCAGGCGAAAATACAGTAGTGGTAATAGATCACGATATGGAATTTATAAGAAGACTTGATAGTAATGTTTCAGTATTAAATCAGGGCACAGTATTATGTGAGGGAACAATGGAAACCATACAAAAAGACAAAAAAGTTATTGATGTTTATTTAGGAAGACCTGAGGACTAGTTATGGAAAATTTACTCGAAATAAAATCGTTAAATACTTATTATGGCGAGAGTCATATTCTTAGAGATGTAGATTTAAACGTTAAATCAGGAGAAATGGTTTGTTTGATTGGAAGAAATGGAGTTGGCAAAACAACTTTATTGAAATCACTAATTGGTTTGTTAAAACAAAAAAAAGGAGATATTTATTTAATTGGTGAAAATATCAATAGAAAAGCACCTCATCAGAGGGCCAGGAAAGGAATGGCTTACGTTCCTCAAGGGAGAGAAATTATTCCATACCTATCAGTTGAAGAGAATCTCATGTTAGGGATGGAGTCTCTACCAGGTGGATTATCTAAGAACAAGAAAATAGATCCATTTATTTATGATCTCTTCCCAATACTTAAAGATTTTCTTCAAAGGAAAGGAGGAGATCTTAGTGGAGGACAACAACAGCAATTAGCTATTGCAAGAGCGTTGCTAGGCAAACCTCAACTTCTATTGCTTGACGAACCAACGGAAGGTATTCAGCCAAATATAGTTTTAGACATTGAAAATGCAATTAACCAGATAATTAGAGAAACAGGAATTGGTGTTTTATTAGTTGAACAACATTTGCATTTTGTAAGACAAGCCAATAGATATTATGCTATGCAACGCGGTGGTATTGTTGCTAGCGGAAATACTAGTGAGTTGAGTCAAGCGGTTATTGATAAATTCTTGAGTGTTTAATAGATTATTATTTTAAATTAATAAAAATAAGTATTCATTTTTCGCATCTTATAAGGTCTATACTGTTTGGATGCTCATTTATATACTTATTAAATTCCATTGCTAGTGTTCTAGCCTCGTAAGCGTCAAAAGCATAAAAACAGTTTTCTAATCTTATATTTTGAAAATCACGGTAATGCACCGTATATGGTTTTAACATATTATTTTTGTTCATTTTAATTTGCTAAAAAGCAATTATTTATATTTCAACCATGCATGTGTTTATAAATTTAAAGCACAACATTTGTTGTTATCAAAATATATTGACTTAAAAAATGTAATTAAGAATACCTTATAAAGACAAAAAAGTAATTAATCCTTTTTTTTATTTTTTGAATCTTTCTTTTTACCTTCTATTAAAAAAACAAATTTTGATAAAATATAACCAAAAACTGGGACCCAAAACTTTTCATAAAAAAATTTCATAAAAAATTAAGCAGCTAATGATTCATTATCTTGAATTTCAGTTTTATTAATACACTTCAAATCTGTTGAATTAAATAAATTCTGCATAAGCAGAATATCAAGTTCCCCCTTCAACAAATTTACATCAGATGAAAGAAGATCATCAACAAAATCATCAAAAGTATCTGAAAGAAGATTCACAATTAAAAATTTATTTTTGCCATTATCATCGCATTAACAATAAAAGTCAACCAAATTCTCAAATTAATTTTTGAATTTTTTGAAAATTAATTGATAAAGACTAAATATTAAATAATAAATATAAACAAGCAAAATAACAGATTTAAAATCAAGCTTAGGGATTTTGAATTAAATTTCATTTATTTTGCTTTTCTTAACTTTATATCTCTCCTGATTTGCATTATCAAAACGACAATACACATATTTGCTAAAAAGAAATTCAAAGAATTCATCATCAAACCTTTTAATATATTTATAGCAAGACTATTGATGTGCCAATTAGGAAAGAATCACAAAAAAAATTTTAAAGGTAATTAATTTTTATAGAAATCAAATTTGATATTAATAACTAATTTTAAATATTATTTTTTTATTAGCTCGAAGTAGCCATTTTTATTTAATAAGTACTTATCAAACCAAAGGCTTAATAGATTGTCTAATCCTATTCCATTCATTTTATTTATTTGCGAAGTCTTATAGTCTGAGAGTGCAAGCAATAAATACGGAAAAATCATATCAGAAAGCCCTTTTGGCAGTTTTTCTAAAGGTACTCCATGCGCTCTATCCCATAAAATTTGCATATCCTGAGAGAACAAAGAACTCCAATAACTAAAATTACAATATAACTTGTCTGGGGGGAGGAGATTTACAGATAAATCTGGGGGAGATGAATTCATAGGAATAAATATTTTATGGATTAATTGAATTTAGGTTTTTGAAATGATGAAAAATAATCTTAATATGCGAATCTCCTAAATATACAAATAAAATTTAACGCACAGTGCATCACTTAGCAACACCTTATTTAGTGTTATATTTATCCATCATTTCCTGAAATTTTAGGAATGATAAAAACTTTTTATAAGTTTGCAAGTCAAAAACCTCCTGATTTGGTTTATTTAAGTGACTTGTTTCACCAGGACTAAAAACATTTCCTAATTTAGTATCGATTGAGAGTTTTTCATTATCTGTAAAGTCACCAGAATTATCAAATAAGTTTTTTGAATTATCTTTATTTGATTGATATGATTGAGTTACTTTACCATTTTTTTTATTAAATATACCTCTTATAGAAAGTGCTTCTTCTACCAGAATACTTATTATTTTTGAATTACTTAAATTGTTCTCTGTGCTCAACATTTCAATTATTCTCATAACATCTTCTCTTGGAATAAAACCAACTCTTTTTTTCTTGGTAGGCATTTAAGAATTAATTAAAGTTCAGCACTTGACTGTAATAAGTGTTGCACTATATTCACTATAAGTCAATTTAATGCTAATGATTTTACCGACAACATTACTCTTAGGAGCCCTTGGATATCTTTTCTATACTTCAAAAAAAGAACTTTCACTAGATCACCATGAACTTATAGAAAACCAACATGAGAATGATGATCTGTATAAAGATTTGGAAGATCTATTTATTTAAAATTACCGTATATGTATTAAAGAACTTTGTTTCTTGACTAAAGATATACAAAACCTTAAACATAACTAGAATTATATTAATAAAGCTATAAGTTCAATGACTGTACATCAAGATTACGAAATAAAAATCAATCTAAATGAATTGATCGAGAAGAGAATCCCATGTTGTGATTTACTTCATCCAGATCATTGTCTGACAGAAAAACAAGTCTCTGAAATTGCACATGATATTCGTATGGACTTAAATTTGCATGATCTTTACAAGCAAGTGGATCAACATATTATGAATTATGTAAATGCAGCAGGAATTGATAACAAAGATCATTGGGTTGAACCTCATCTTCCAGATTTGGAAAGAAATTTAAAAGAAGAAGTTGGAATAGAATTTGATTAATCTTTTTTCTTACAAAAGAAATCAATATATGTATTTTTTTTCCAAATCATCTATTAATTTATAAATACTTTTAGCTGATCTCTTTCTTTTTTTTAATATTTTCAATACTATAAATCCAATCAATAATGCAAAAATAGGTGTAAAAATAATAATTTCATGATTCATAACCATTAAACAGAAGCCTATTATTTAAATTATTAAAATTTTTGCATCAATAAAATAGGTACTTTATACAAATATCCTTCGCTATAAATAATTAAGATATTTTATAAAAAAGTGAATGGATACAAATTTTTTCATAAATTATGTAGAAATAAATTTTTATTCAATAAATATCAATGATTAATTATTTTGCTTTAACAGTTACTGAGATGGGAATCAGTAAAATAGAGTTAGCAGTTATTGGCGCAGTAATTTTAATATTTCCAATTTTATTTGTTTATGCTTCTAAAAACCTTGATGCTAAGGGAGTTTTCGAATGGATGATGGAGAAACCAAATGATTGGATAGGTAAAAAATAAGACTCATACAATATACATTTTCTAGTTAAACTTCAAATTTTCTAAATTACTAATATCGAAATCATAAACCTGGCAATTATTTTCTAAATCATTAACTATTGAATTTTTTAGTAGAGAATAATCTATCAACTTATTGAATTTATTATTTTTAAATTCCTTATTAGTTTCTCCAATAGCAAATGCCAAAGCTCCTTCATAAGAAATGCCGAAGTTGGTTGTGTTGCAGTAAGTTCTAGTGAACTTGCTAGAAATCTTTTTAGTATACTTTTCAAGAGTTTTTGAAGAAGTATCTAATGAGTAAACTGGACTACTAAATAGAAAAAGCAAAGTTAAAGTGAATATCGCAAAAACCCTTTTGATCATAAAATTTCAAAAATGCAAATTTAATATAGTTTAAAATTTAACTCTGCCGACTATGTTTTATTAAAAATTATAGAACTTAAAAAATTATTAACCAGAACAGCTATTTCATATTTTGGATGATAAAAACTCTCTAAATGAGTATTTTATAGTTTGAATTTTTTTTGGTAATTTTTTTAAAAAACGCCTAAATGCTCTCGGCATAATAAAAAATCCATATCAATAATTAATAGATAACAAATAATACATGGGTATTCAATAAATAATTATATAAAAATAAGTAAATTAATTATTAAATATATGGATTGAACTATGGAAATGTATTTAGACATGAATTATTGTTTAATTAAGTATTAAACACAAAATTAATATGGCACTACCAGAACTTATTTATGCTCCTATAGATGGCGGAACAATACATAGATATGAAATTAGTGGTGGCAAGAGAAAATTTTTAAGATTTATAGGTTGTTACTTGGGTCAATGTAATTTCCACAAAAATATTGATGATGCTATTGATTACATAAAAAATTTGAAAGAATCACAAAAGATACAAAAAACATGAACTAAAGATACACATATACGATAGAGACTCAATATTTTTCGATAACTACATAATTATTGCTACAAATAATAGAGAATTTTCTTTTTATAAGAAATTGATTATTTACTTGGGTTATAGTTCCGAAAGATAAACAGTCATTTAAAAAAAGAAATTAATTTATGGAAAACAGACAAATTAATTTTTTTAAATCAAAAGACTTTAATACCGTTCTTAAGCCATTTAAAAAAGGAACGGTAGTAAAAATTGACTCGTTTGATATTAGAGAAACTCAAAAAGATTTAAATATAGGTTTATTTGGTTGGTATGCAATTTGTCCCTCTAAAGAACTAAAAAAAAATAAACTATATTATTTTTCACTTTATGATGAGCCTCTTGTTCTTTATAGAGATGAAAATAAAAACGTTAGGTGCATTAAAAATATTTGTCCACATAGAGGGGCCTCCTTTTTTGGAGGGACATTATCAGAGGGAGTAATAACCTGCCCATATCATGGAGCTAAGTTTTCATCTGGAGGAAGTTGCCAAAATCTCGACAGAATAACATGTCGCCATATAGTTGATAATAACTACGATAACTACGCCAAAAGGATTCATTTATCTCAATACAAAACTTCAGAAAAAAATGGATATATTTTTGTACATTTTTCTAAAAAATCTGAGACTGATTTAAATAACATTAATGAAGATGCACCTATAAGTAACTACGAATTATATGAAAATGGATTTTCACATAAGGATTATGTCTTTGAGGAGGTATTAGTCGACTTCAAATGTGATTGGTCAAGGATTATTGAAAATCACTTAGATATCCTTCATATCTTTTGGGTTCATGGCGATACAATCCCAGATAAAGATGTGAATAAAAACGTATTAGTTAGTTTTAACCAGAAAATTAATATTAATCCCTCATACATTGAAAGTATTTATTATTACAAGAATGACCCTACAAAAGAATTTATTCGGATAAAGTACATTCCTCCAGGAAGGATATTAATTTACAAAGGCGATCCTTCCTCATCAAGATATTTGCAAGTTTTAGATCATATCCCACTAGGAAACAACAAAGCAAGAGTGATAGTTAGACACTATAGGAAATTTCTACAAAATAAACTGCTTAATAATCTCTTATTATTTAAAGAGACTCAAAGAAAGATTTTTTATAAGATATTCAATGAGGATTATATGATTTTAAAAACGCAAACATATAATCACGATATGGGATTTATAAGTAAGGATGAAATAAAATTATTGGGAGAAGATAGGATAATAAATTATTTTTGGAAGTGGTACAAGAAGTCTGAAGAAAAAGATGAACCATGGAAAAATAATAACAAAACCCAAAATCTAGATGTATATGACAAAGTTATATTGAAATATCCTCCTGAGATAAAGAAGTTAGAAATTGCAAATAATATAGATATTATTAGAAAAACATTTGTAAGGTTTGCTGCTCCGCTTATATTTTTTATGTTAATAATATAATTTATGAAGAAAGTAGATAGACCTTCATGGTTAAATTGGCTTTATCTCTTTATATTTATTTTAAGCTCGATTCAATTGATTATATTTTGGAGTAATAAGTTTTAGTGTTTAATAAATTTTGGTTTGACGCAAAAAATATAAATTGTTTTAAAAATGGCTTTAGAGTAATTAAGGATTTAAATTTAAAGATATCTTATTCAGAAAATGTAATATTAATTGGACCAAATGGTTCAGGTAAATCATCTCTAATTGAAATAATTAATAGAAACTTATACCCAGTAGTAGCTAATGAATCGAAACTAAAGATATTTGACAGAGAACTTGTAAATTTGTGGGAACTAAGAAATAAAATAAGTACCGTAAATAATGATATAAAAAATAGAATAAATCCAAATTTACAAGTTTTTGATTTAATTTTAAGTGGACTATATGGAAGATATTGTTACGTACAAAAAAAATCTGAAAGAGATTCTTATAAGGTGGAAAAAATCATGAAGATAATGAATATTTCTAATTTATCTAAAAAAAATTTTTCCTATTTATCAGATGGAGAAAAACAAATTTCACTCATTGCAAGGGCATTAATTAAAAAACCGGAAATTTTAATACTAGATGAACCAATTGCAAATTTAGATTATAAATCAAAGTTTTTTGTAATTGATAAGGTTAATGAGTTATCAAAATTAAATACGAAAATTTTATGCGTCACTCATGATATTTCAACGATTACCAAAATTTATGACCGGGTCATAATGCTAAAAGATGGCAAAATAATCGCTGATGGTGATCAAAATAAGGTTATAAATAGTGAAAATCTTAATAATTTATATGGTATTCAAGTAGAGGTAACGAATAATAATGGACTCTGGAATATAAAAAGATTAACTAAATAACAATTATGAAAATAGCTATTGCAATAGCTAGAAATACTAAATATTTACTTTTTAAAAATGAAGAGGATTTATTTTTAAATAAAGAAGATCCACATTTAGAACATACAATCTTACCTCCTAAAGATCGATCTGAGACGAATGAAGAACTTCCACAATTTAAACAAACTTTTTTTACGCCCATCTAAAATAATAGAAATAACAAATCTACCTAAATTATATTGCTAAATACTATGTAAAGAAAAACTTCAAAAATGCAATGATAATGAGAATCTATTGCAATAAGCAATTTTTTATTGCATAATTGATAATAATTCTCATTATCAAATTTTAATTAATGAATTTCCATAGTTATGGAGACTCTCCCTCAAAATCGGTAAGGATAATAACTGGGCAGTCTGTTTTAATAGATCCTTCATCAAGGCCAAAAGGTACATGCCTAGAAGTTGAAAGTGGAATTGCTCGAGTTTATTGTCCTTGTGAAGAAACTGAAGGGATGACACTTGCATTCTTACAATCAGGAGATCAATTAAGAACGGACCTTTTATGTAGTGAAGGTGTCTGTGTTGAAGCGTTAACAGATTTGTCTTTTCATAGCAATGTAAATATTGATGAGAATATTGGTTTCGATGCAGTAAACGAATGGACCTTGCAACTCCTTAGAATTAGACACTTAGGAAATGCAGAACAGCGATTACAAGCATTGTTTTCAATACTAGTAAATCGTCTAGGTAGAAGATGTGGTCAATGGTGTGAGTTACCTTTTAGATTAACTCATGAAAGGATTGGCGAATTAATCGGTTCTACACGAGTAACATCAACAAGATTAATTTCGAAATTAAGATCATCTGAGTTATTAATAGCTCCTATCGGGACGCAAACAGTCAGTGTTGCCCCTTCTTTTATTGAAACATCGCCGCTATAAAAGCATGAAGGAATCACAATCACTTACAAACAATTTATTAATGGAAGTCTATTTTCTATCGAATAGACTCAGAAATATCAAGCAATCCTACAAAACCACAGAAAATAAAGCATTGAAGGGTAGGTTATTTTCTGAAAACAAAAATCTTTTTAAAAGAGTTAATGAGATTTATAAAATAGCTGAGCTTTTAAATAAAAAAAATACTGAGAATATTAACTATTCTAATTTACTTGTTGAAATAACGAAAAGAACATTGAATGAAAATAAATTTGAAAGTAATCTATTTTTTCTTTAAATCACTATCTATCAATAAGATTGCAGAAGGTTGATTAGAAGCAAACTTTACTTTACCAAGTATGTTTGCGAATTCATCTTCTGATTTAGTTTGAGCCTCAATGATTGGATCTAAAAATACATTAGTTCTTGTATCTGAAATTCTTTCTGAAATAGAATAAAGTTGTTGTAGAGATGAAGTTAAATCAGCCTCCATATTAAAAGAATAAGAAATGAGCTCCTCTATAGAATCCCACGCTTGAACGGGTGCAGGAATTTCATCTAATTTTACGCTTTGGCCTCTTGCGATTAAATAATCTGCAAATTTCTGAGCATGTTCCATTTCACCTTGTGATTCACTTAGAAAATGAGAGGCAAATCCATTTAAATCACGTTCTTGAAACCATAGATAAATAGAAAAATATTGAACATTGGCATATCTTTCCATTGTTAGATGTTCAAAAATGTTATCCAACAAACTTTTGTCTATCGGTTGAGCAACAGCTCTTCCAGATGGACCAAAATTAACTAATTTTTTTGTTTTTAAGTTATTTTCATTCATTTTCGGATAAGTATCTAAGAAAATAATACAACATTTTGTATAAATTAGTAATTAATAAATCCTTTAAATTAAATTAAATAATATGATAATGAAAATCACTCGCAATACTATAAATGAATTTAGAGTACAGTTTTTCTGAACTGCTTTTAACTAATAAAATATATAAAAATAAAAAAAAGAAATGTAAAAAGAAAAAATGCTCTAATTGGAAGGGAGGGAAGTGTAATTGCCTATAAATAAATTTATATATATACCTTATGTGCTCCAGGATATAAAAAATAATAACTATTTTTATTAATAGAAAGAGAACATATATCACCATTATTTAGGAGATTATTAATATCAGTTCTAACCCGCAATATGTTTCCATTAATAGTTACTTTATATATAAGAAATTCTCCAAGAAATTCTTTAGATATTACATTCGCATTTCCAGATTTTGATCTTTTAATTGATATAAATTTAGGCGAAATTGACATACTTTTAATATTTGCATTTTGTAAAACCCCTGAACTTTTTATTTCACCTAAACAAGACATATATGAATTACCATTTTTTTGAAGATTAATAATATTATTACCCAAAATAAAACTACTAACAAATAGGGTCTTGGGATAGTTTAGAAGGTTAATTGGTGTATCAATTTGATGTATTTTTCCTTCATTCATGACAGCAACTTTATCGCAAATTGACATTGCCTCTTCCGGATCATGAGTAACCATCAATCCACTTGCATTACAACCTTTTAGGATATTTGGTAGTTCACTTCTCAATTTTAGTTTGACATGCATATCAAGACTACAAAATGGTTCATCTAATAAAATAAAATTAGTACCAGGAGCAAGAGCTCTAGCAATCGCTAGTCTTTGTTTTTGGCCTCCAGACAATTCATGTGGGTACCTTCCAACAAAACTATCAAGACCAACAACATTCAATAAATAATCAACTCTAGATCTGTCTTTTTTGTTTTTCAAACCAAAAATTACATTTCCCAAAACAGTTAAGTGAGGGAAAAGTGCATAGTCTTGAAAAACCATACCAATATTTCTTTTCTCAGGACTAAGAATTTTTTCCCTACTTGAAATTTCCTTATCATTTAGAGAAATCCTCCCTTTAGAGGGATATTCGAACCCCGCGATTAATCTTAAAAGAGTAGTTTTTCCACAACCAGAAGGACCAAGCAACCCCAACAATTCGCCTTTTTCAATTTTCAGGTTAATTTTGTTTAATATCCAATTTGAACATTCTCGCTTATCATATTTATGATGCAAATCATCAATTATTAACGCATCATTTTTCACTAAGTTCTACTTATTTAAATATATTAAGTTAGCAGAAAATATTCACCTAAAATATCCCATGTATAATTTTATACACCATTTAATTTTCAAATTTAATGAGAAAGTCTGAAAGAGCTGAAATAATACGCAAGGAACTCAAAAAGCTATATCCATCGCCTCCAATACCTCTTGATCATACAAATGCATATACACTTCTTGTCGCCGTAGTTTTAAGTGCTCAATCAACAGATAAGAAAGTTAATGAATTAACAAAAAGCTTATTTAAAGTTGCAGATAATCCAGAAAAGATGATGCAGCTAGGTATTGTTGGCATTTACGAATACATAAAATTTTTAGGTCTATCTAATCAAAAATCAAAGAACATCTATAACTTATCTAAATTATTGATTGAGAAGCATAATGGTACGGTCCCAGATTCTTTTGAAAAACTTGAATCTCTTCCAGGGGTAGGTCATAAAACAGCATCGGTTGTAATGTCTCAAGTGTTTAAAATACCCTCATTCCCAGTAGATACTCACATACACAGGTTGGCACAAAGATGGGGCCTATCAAATGGCGATAGCGTAGTTCAAACAGAAAAAGACCTAAAAAAAATATTTCCTGTTAATGATTGGAATAAGTTACATTTACAAATAATCTTTTATGGAAGAGAATACTGTACAGCAAGAGGTTGTGATGGAACAAAATGTTATTTATGTCGCACTCTTTATCCAAAAAGAAAAAAGAAATTTATATGTAAAAAGCCTTAAGAAATTTATATAATATTTAAATTAGTTTTTTAATCATGAAAATAGCAATTACTGGTGCATCGGGGAAAACAGGTTATAGAATTTCCGAAGAAGCAGTTAAGAAAGGATACAAAGTAAGGCAAATCATCAGAAAGAATTCAAAAGTCCCAGCAGGACTAGAGAGTTTAGAAACAATTAGGGTTTCATTAGACAAAAAAGGAGAACTTGATGAAGCTTTAAAAGATATTGATGCTTTGATAATTGCGACTGGAGCTAGAGCATCATTAGATTTAACTGGTCCTGCAAAGGTTGATGCATTAGGTGTATACAGGCAATTAGAGAGTTGCAAAAGAGTTGGTATTAAAAGAGTTATTTTAGTTAGTTCCCTTTGTACTGGTAAATTATTTCACCCATTAAACTTATTTGGTTTAATTCTTATTTGGAAGAAATTAGGTGAAAACTTTCTACGCAATTCAAATTTTGAATGGACTATTATTAGGCCTGGAGGATTAAAGGAAAATGAAGATATTAAATCAGAAAATATAAATTATTCAAAAGAGGATACTCAAATTAATGGATCAATCCCAAGAAGATTAGTTGCGCAATGTTGTATAGATTCTTTAAAAAACAAAGAATCCATAAATAAATTAATAGAAGTTACAAGTTCGAATGATAATAAAAAGATACCTTTTAAAAAAGCTATGCAAATGATTTAAAAGATGTAAATATATAAATTAAAACCATGAAAATAAATCCCAAAATTGACGCATTACAATTAATGCTTACTGATTTAAGAACTAGAAATGAGCCAATAAGGCATAAAGCTGCATTCAAAGGCTGTCAACCAGAATTTCAAAGTCTTGTATCAAGATTAATAAAGCAGTTAGAGGACGAATTAGTTGCTGAAAAACTTACTAACCGAGATAGTTAAAAAAATTAGATTACTTAAATGAACTTAAGTTATCTAATTTTGCTTGTTCAGAAAGTTCATCATATCCTCCAAAAAATTTATTATCCAAAAATATTTGAGGGAAAGTATTATGGCTACTTTGAGCCATTACTTTTTGAAAGCTCTTATCATTTTCTATTAAAGTAACTTCATGAGGGATAGATAAAGAATTAAGCAACCTAATTGCTCTTTTAGACCAAGGACAATCCTTTAAAATATATGCTTTTACACGTGATTCATTATTTAATAAATCATTACTTGAGATATTAATAATTTTTTGTTCAAAAGAAAGTAATAATATATCAGTACCTTTTTTTACAATACAACCCTCTTCAAGATGACCGCCAAAGACATTACATCCCTCATCTGCAAAACTCAAATGTAAATGAACATCTCCTTTATTAAAATGTCCGTTTAAAGAAACTATCTCTAGATTTCCCTCAAATTTATTTATCTCTTGATTACCTGGGCATTGAATACAAACTGTTCTAAGATTACCAACCACTCCAGAAACATAACCGTATAAATTATTCGATAAAGAATATTCTTTAATTGAATTTATCAAATCAGATTCTGGAGATAGCTTTAGGCTATGAGGCTGCATTAGATATTAGATATAAGGAATAGTTTTGTAATATAAAACATCATCATCCATAAAGAGAAGTTGAGTTTATAATCTTTAGGATTGAGATTTAAATTAAATTTTAGAATCTAGCATCAATAACCATTTAAGATTTCTACTAAAAATTTAAGTTTGTTGAGAGTGTAATATATTTTTATATACAAAAACTAACTTGTTATTAAGAAAAAATCTTAAAAATTTGGCATTGAATATTCCCAATTTATTATCGATATCTCGCCTTTTCCTTGTATTTCCATTAATACTTTTTTTAGAAATTAACAGACCTTTTTATGTCTTTATATTGATTATTATTGGAGGTTTAACTGATTATTTTGACGGGTTAATTGCAAGGAAATTTAATCTTAAAACGAGATTAGGAGCTATCCTTGATCCCTTAAGCGATAAAGTATTCTATTTAATTCCTTTGACCTTCCTTTGTAAAAATAATTTTATACCCTTCTGGTCTTTGTCATTAATTTTATTTAGAGAATTAATTATCTCTAGCCTAAGGAACTCTACAAAAGATGGTTTGCCAGCATCAATGTTAGGAAAATATAAAACATTTTTCTTTTTTATTTCAGTAATTACATTCTTTACACCATTGAAAATAAGCTTATTGAATAATTTGGCATTAATTTTTTATTGGTTAGGATTCATCCTGACTTTTGCGACTTTATTAGGCTATTTAAGAATTAAAAAGAATATTATCTGAATTTTCATCAAACTCCTCACTTTTTTTATTATTAAAATCATTTACAAAACTATCCTGTAAACCACTACCTAAATCAAAAGTTGGCACCCACTCTAAATCACGTTTTATCTTAGAGATATCAGTCTGATAATGATTTAATCTAATTGGAAATCCCTTTCGAGATTTAGGATCTAATTTTTGATAATCAAATGTTCTTAAAGAAATCTCATTTTTGTTTAATCCAAGAATATTCGCACAGAAATAAATTAAACCCTTTATTGTTACTCCTTTTTCACCTGAACAGTTGTAAATATTATTTTTAGAATTTTCAAAATTAATGCACCTAATCATTACATCAGTTAGATCCGAAACATGGCCTAGCTGAGTAATTAAAGACCCATCACCAGGGATTGGTATAGATTTTTTATTAAATAACCTTTCAAAAAACCAGTTTTCAATTTTATTATAATTTCCTGGTCCATAAATATAGGTAGGTCTAAAACTTGTAAAAGGAATTTTTTGGTTTATCAACCAATTTTCTGTCTCAAACTTTCCTTTGTGCCTACTATTTGGATCAATTGGATCAACTTCGGATAAGGGTAGTTCACAATTATCTTTATAAACACCTGCTGAGCTGACATATATATATCTCTGGAAAGAGTTATCTAAATTTTCTATAAGAAGTTTGGATTGTTCTAACTCTCGTCCAGAAATATCATAAACAACATCGTACTTTTTATTTCTTAGCTTGACGATATCTTCTAAATTATTTCTATCACCCTTAATTAAATTTGTTTTTTCAGGATTAGCTTTATTACCTCTCGTAAAAATATCAATATCATGATTTTGACTTAATAACTTTCGTACCAAAGACTTGCCAACAAATCTAGTGCCGCCCATTACAAGAATTTTCATATTCAAAAAATATTTAACTGAAGTAGTAATCTTTAATAGAATTACATATTGAATAGTACTACTAGGAAGTAATTAATGAAAAGGACGATTCTATGGAACTAATACCAGCAATTGATTTAATGAATGGTAAGTGTGTAAGACTTTTTAAAGGCGACTTTAATAAAAGAAAAGACTTCACCAAAGAGCCTCATGAGCAAGCTAAATTTTGGGAAAGCGAAGGGGCAAAATATATACATATAGTGGATTTGGATGCTGCAAAAACTGGTTCCCCAGCAAACGATAAATCAATAAAGAAGATTGCAAAAACAGTAAACATACCTATTCAAATAGGTGGGGGGATAAGGTCTCAAGAAAGAATAGAACAATTATTTTCTTATGGTATTGAGAAAGTTATCATGGGAACCTCTGCAATAGAAAACAAAGAACTAGTTAAAGACTTATCAAATAAATTTCCTGGGAGGATAATTGTTGGGATAGACGCAAAAGATGGAAAAGTTAGTACAAGGGGGTGGCTTGAGCAATCTAATATTTTTGCCACAGATCTAGTAAAGGAGTTTTCTTCATTTAAAATTGCAAGTTTTATTGTTACAGATATAAATACAGATGGAACGTTAGAAGGGACAAATGAAGGATTCATAAAGAACATACTTGAAATTACAGATATTCCAGTAATAGCCTCAGGAGGTGTTGGTTCAATTTCTGATTTATTATCGTTAGTAAAATTTGAAAGCTCTGGACTCTTTGGAGTAATTGTAGGTAAAGCTCTATATGAAAATAAATTCACGATAAAAGAAGCGAATAATGTATTGTCATCAGAGAGATTAAATGACTTTGATTTAAACAGAAATTACTACGCTTAAAAGAGAATAAAAATTGATTTAAGGCTGGTGTTTGCAGTAATTGTTAGTTAATTTTGTATAAGAGATAAGAAATCTAGTCTTGGAATTAATTTCAAAAAAATCGATATTGATTATTGCTCCAAGCTTAATAGCAGAATCTTTATCGCTTAAGTTAACATCACTAGACCAAAATTTAGTCATTAATTTTAATAATGGAACAGGTGATAAAACTCCGGATTTAGTTATATGGAATGTTCTTAATTTCCAATCAGAAGATCTTATAAGGTTAGAATTATTAAAATTGAGAGAAAGATATGATGAGTCAAAGTTACTTATAATTCTCTCTGGCGAACTTGTTTATGAAGCAAATACCCCTCCATCATTAAATGCTGAAGGTTTTCTTTTAAATCCCAGTGCAGAAAAAGTTCTTGAATCTATTGATACCATTCTAAATGGAGGAAGGGTATTTGATATTAAAAATAATTCCCGAGTTCAATTAAACAAAAATAAGCCTCTCTCTTTTAGTCAAAAAATTCTAACTTCAGGTCTTAAACAAATAGATTCTGAAATTAATTATATATTCAAATATTTAAACTCTGATTCAACACCAGAATTTTATAAATTTATTTTAAAAGGAAGATTAAGAGAACTTATTACTGCAAAATCTTTTCTGATTTTCTTATGGGGTAATTCACTAGAACTTTATACAGAAGCAGTTTACACTGAAAATAAAATTAATCTTGAAAATAAGAATACTGTATTCATTAAAGATAAAAATTCTATAGAAATATGGAATTTAATTTTAGATAGACTAAAAGGAAGGTATAGCTCCACTAGCTTACAGGTTGAATTTAATAATTCATCAATAATTCTCTCTGGGATTAAGAAAGAATTCATTTCACGACTAATTTGCAAAATGTTAGATGAGTTAGATAATTTAGTAAAAAATATTAAGGAAAACTATAAGGAGAAAGATTTTAAAGATGATTTAAATTCCCTTATAAAAGAACTTAAAGTTAATACAATTTCAAATATCACAGATAGCTACTTTCGATTAAAAAAAGGAGGCGAATCTATTTCAATAAATGATTTTATTTATAGTGAAGTAAGTTGCGAAGAGATAGATAGAGAATCACATGAATCAATAATGTTTATTGAGCCAATTATTAAAAATGAAGCTCTTGACTATGATGGAAAATTACTCCCTCTATATGAAACAGAATCTTTTTTGATCCTTGAAAATATAATTTCAAATTGGACAATAAGGAACTGTAATTTATTAGCTTCTGAAATCTTTAATATTTGTTCTTCTTGGCCTGAATTAAGGACTGTACTTATAAATCCTGAATTACAATCGACAAGAAGTTTTGAAAGATTTAGAAATAATATTAATAACTACAATCGTTGGCATGACTATATTTATATGCCTATCTACCTTTATGAGAGTAAACGAGAATATATTGATATTATCGATAAAAAATTTACCCGATACTTTAAAAATGAAAATAGGGAGAAAGAATTAGAGAATCTAGAATGGCTACAAAAACAAGTTACATTGTTAGTTGAGATAAGAGATGCCGTAGCACCGCAGTTAGAAGTTGCTGTAAAGTATATCGGTAATCTTTTCGTAAATTTTCTTACAAAGGTCGTTGGCAAAGCTATCGGTTTAGTTGGGAAAGGAATCCTTCAAGGATTAGGAAGATCAAGTTCAAAGTAAGTTTTTAAACTTTAATGAAAATAATTCAATGGATCCTAATAGCATTAATTTTCTTAAGTCCATATAAAGCAAATGCCTCTAGAGATTCTGATAGTTACGATGGCAACATCTTTCCTATATACGCAGGTAATGGGGCAATAGTTCCTCCCCAGACAACTCTTCAGGAATCATTAAAAAATAAAAGAGTCGCAGTTTTATTTTTTTATCTTGACGATAGCTCAGATAGTAAAGCTATGGCTCCGATAATATCTGGTTTAGATTTGATATGGAGAAATAATATAGATATCATTGCTCTAACTACTGATGAATTACAGGATAAAGAAAAGTCCGATCTTAGAAATGAACCTAATTATTATTGGAACGGATTAATTCCGCAAACCATTATTTTAAATAGTAATGGTGAAGTTAAATATGATAAAAATGGAATGCTTAATATCGATGAATTAAACAAAGTTATAGGAGAACTAAAAGGAATTGATATAAAAGATACGACATTTTCTGTAGAAAGTTTTAATGAATACAACAGTATCATTTCTGAAAAAAAAAATAAAAACAAAAATTAATTAATTAAAAAAAATGATATTAATAAATATTCTCTTAGTTCTTTTATTTTTTTTAATTCTTTCAGATTTATATATTAAAAACTCACCCAAATCAAAGTTAAATCTGGTACCTATAAATTACAAAATCAAAAAAAAGGATGGTTTATACGAATTAATTATTGATTTAAAAATAACTAATAAAAGTAAAACCAAAGAAACAATGGTATCTAATATAAATTTTAAATTAGATTTTTTTAAAAGTAAAGGTAACGAATATTGTCAAAATTTTAATTATCGAGAAGATATTTATATATATGAAAATAATAAAATTAAGAATTTAAATAATTACTGGCCAACAACAATTATCAAGTCAAATTCAGAATTATTTGTAAGAATCATTTACAAATTTAACAATTATAATTTTAGAAAAAAAATTAAATATCTATGGTTAAAAGTATTTTGGGAAAACTATGGACATTTTGGTATTTCAAATAATAAGGATTGCTTGTTAATTAATTTAGATGGTCAAAAACAAAGGCCGAAAGAGGTTTTTGAAATCCCAATAAATAATAAATATAAAGCTTTTGCTATTAAAACTGATCTACTTGGTTGCTTTGATAACCCAGCAAATACTGTGATTGAATACTGCAAAGGAATTGTAGAAAAGAATGATATTTTAACAATCGGTGAGAGTCCGCTAGCGATTATGCAAAATAGATATATTTCCCCTCAAAATTTAGAATATAATTTATTTTCTAAAGCTTTATGTTATTTTTTTCACCCTACAAGCAGTCTCGCAACAGCTTGCGGGATGCAATTATTAATAAATAGAATCGGAGTTACAAGAATAACCTTTGCACTATTTGTTGGATTTCTCTTCAAATTATTTGGTATTAAAGGTATGTTTTATAGGTTAACTGGTTCAGAATCATCCCTCATTGATGATATAAGCGGTACAGTTACACCTTATGACAAGAGTATAGTTATGGGTCCTCTCAATGCGGATTTATTTTGTGAAGAGGTCTCGAACTATCTAAATATAGATGTTGCTGTTGTCGATGTAAATGATCTTGGAGGTGTGAAAGTCTTAGCTAGTTCAAACAAAAAAGTAAATAAAATACTCAAAAGAAACTTAATATCTAATCCAGCTGGCAATGGAGATGAAAAAACCCCTATAGTATTAATAAGAGAAAAAAAGTAAATGAAAAAAGATACCTCTTATTCTTTTCAATCTAAAAAAGGAATGGAAGTAACTTTTGAAGAACTCCATATAAGGCACATTAATCTTTTAACAGATATTAAAAATAAGGAATTGAATAATTGGTTTTTAAAGATGGCAATTATAAATACCTTTGATGACTTAAAAATTTTTTTAAATAATCTTAAGAAAAATAAAAATAAATGCATAATTGCTATATATGGAAACGAAATTATTGGTTATTTGAATATTTTTCCTTTAAACAAAAAAAAGACTTGCTTAAAAATATCTAAGCCCAAGTTGATTAATAACAAGTATTCTTTAACAGATAAAGAATTAACTTTAGGATTGATAAAAAAATCTATCTCAATAAACGATATCAAAACTTCAAGTTGGATAATTAACGCTGATATAAATAATGTTGACCTCATATCAACCTCAAGAGAATTAGGCTTTCAACCTTTAGGAGAGATAATCCTTTGGGATGGTTCTGATCTAAATAAATCTATAAATCAAAATACCAATGCCGATGCATTAATTAATGAATTCGAAAACATTAATAAACAAAATATATTAAAAATAGTTAATTTCATAAGATCAAATCAATCTCCTTTAATAAGAAATATTTTAGATTTTGATCAAGACGACATTTTAAAAAGAAATAACTCTAAAAGTGGTGCCTTAATATATGAAAATTCAGTTTTATGTACAATTTTAAAAGATATTAATTATCAAAATGAAAAAATTTATACTTTAACTATAAGTAGATATTGGGATGAGAGATTCAATTCTATTTTAAAAGAATTTATAAAAAGATTCTTTAAAAAATCACCTTTTTCATATTTAAAAACCTATAAAGAAAATTCTCAATTAAATCTTTTTCTTGAAGAATGTAATCTTAAAGAAAAAAATCAAGAAATAATTCTTATTAGGAACACAATAGTTAAGAATGAAGCCAAACAAGTAAATATATTAAATCAATCTTTGGAATCAATCTTTGAAAAATTAAGTCCACAAGGTAATCCATATCCATCTCCTTTTCCATTAAAAACAAAGTGAAATTTTGCAAACCCAAACCTAAGTCAATTTTGAGTTTAGATATAGGTACCAAAAGAATAGGATTAGCTTATTGTGATCCCCTCTGTATAACATCAAATATACTTCCAGCAGTTAAACGGTTTGAAAATAATCAAGAGATTAAAATCATTAGAAATTATATAAATGAATTTAATTTGACTGGGTTTATTGTTGGTATTCCACTAGATGAGGAAGGTAAAATGACCACTCAAGCTATTGACTGTAAAAATTACGGTCAATTACTTTCAAATGCATTAAAGCTTCCATTTTCTTACGTCAACGAACATAGTTCAACATGGGAATCTTCACATAGATTTGGAATAAAAAAAGATAAATCCGGATTGATTGATAGTTTTTCAGCAAAAATACTACTTGAACAATGGATCGAAGAGGGTCCTGAATTAGAAGAAATATCTGGTAAACGTCAGATAAAATATTAGTATTAAAAAGAATAGATAATTTTTAAATGAAAGAAGCCAATTCAAATGATAATTATGGTGCACAGACTCTTTTATTAAATGACTCAAATGGAAACGAGCTATTTTGTTATCTTGAACAATTAGTAAGTGTTGAAGGCCAAGAATATGCTTTATTGACGCCAGTTGATACTCCAGTAAGTCTTTTTAAAATAAATGAAAAAGAAGAACCTGAACTAATTGAGAAAATAGATAAAAATGAACAAATACTAAAAAATGCTGAAGCAGTTCTTCAAGAACATGATTTAAGACTTATCAGATCAGCAGTTACATTAACAGTATCAGGAGAACTTGAAGAACCAATTTACGATGAATTAGAAGAAGATTACGTCGACGATGATAGTGAGAGTTATGAATTGCTCGTTAACTTTAATCTTTTTGACCAAGAATATGGCTTATATATTCCACTAGATCCTTTTTTTATTGTGGGCAAATTAAAAGACAAAGGTGCATTATTAGTTGAAGATGATGAGTTCGATAAAATTCAACCTTTGATTGAAACTGAGCTTGAAAAAAGTAGTTCTTAAAATAAATGAGATCTATCCTAAAAGTCAATTGGGATTCAAACATACCAATATATAATGTTTCTCAATCTGAGTTGCAAAAAAAAGGAATTAATTCTTTATTGCTAGACGTGGATGGGACTCTAGTAAATAGAAAATCAAATATAGTCCCAAAAGCTGTAAAAAATTGGATCATAGAATCTAAAAAACTTTTCTCCATATATCTAATAAGTAATAATCCATCAAAAAAAAGAATCGCAAAAATAGCAAAAGAATTAAATTTAAGGTATAAATACAATGCGTCAAAACCAAGAAAAAAAGTAACTTTGTCTGCTATCAAAGAAATTGGAGGAGAACCAAAACATATAGCCATTATTGGCGACAGAATTTTTACAGATATTATTGTTGGGAATAGATGTGATATAAAAACAATATTAGTTAAGCGATTAAATAGAGATGGCTTGCCTATTAAATTTAATTTAACTTTGATAATAGAAAAATTAATTTCTCATTTTATAAAATGAAAATTTGGGTTATAAAAATTGGTACTAGTATTTTAAGAGGAACAGAGGAAGCATCTACAGAAGAAGTTATTGAAACCCTTTCTAGATCCTTTACAAATTTTCTTTCAAAAGGAAACAAATTAATTTTAGTAACTAGTGGAGCCGTTGGATTAGGTTGCCAAAAATTAAATATTAAAACGAGACCAAATGATCTAAGTACCCTTCAAGCTACTGCTGCAGTAGGTCAAGTTAATTTAATGTCCTTATACGATAAAGTATTTAATAAATTAGGTCATAATATTGCTCAAATTTTAATAACTAAAGCTGATTTCAATTCACGAGAATCATTTAATAACGCTTCTAAAACTTTAAAAAAATTAATCGATTTGAATGTAATTCCAATAGTTAATGAAAATGATACGGTAGCAAATGAAGA
Organism: Prochlorococcus sp. HOT208_60m_808G21; assembly: GCA_002026015.1. Taxonomy (GTDB): domain Bacteria; phylum Cyanobacteriota; class Cyanobacteriia; order PCC-6307; family Cyanobiaceae; genus Prochlorococcus_A. Next base: position 26,737 of record MWOY01000116.1, read on the forward strand.
GCTTAAATATGGAGATAATGATACCCTCTCTGCTTTAGTTGCCTTGGCTATAAATGCTAACAAGCTTATTTTATTAACCGATATTGAAAATCTATACTCAAAAGATCCACGTAATAATAAAGATGCGCAACCTATTAAAGAAGTTCATAATAGTGAATTAAAAGAAATTAAAGATAAAAATATTCAAAACCCTAATAATGAATGGGGAACAGGAGGAATTTCTACAAAATTAATTTCTGCAGAAATAGCCACGAAAGGAGGAGTTGAAGTCCAACTAGTTGATGGAACTAATAAAAAGAACTTAATTGAAATTTTTCATGATAATAAAATTGGAACATTATTTTATCCAGTAGAAAAACCTATAGGGAACAAAAAAAGTTGGCTTTCACATGCGATTCAAACAGTAGGGAAAATTACTTTAGATGATGGTGCTTCTTTTGCAATTAAAAAAAAAGGTGCCTCACTTTTAGCGGTTGGCGTTAAGAATGTAGAAGGAAATTTTACAATTAATCAGGCAGTTAAAATCGTGAATACAAATGATAAAGAAGTTGCAAAAGGTTTAGTATCAATAAGTAGCGACAAATTAAGAAGTATCTTAAATAATAAAGAAAATAACAACTCCTCGATAATTGTCGTACACAGAGATGTTCTTGCTCTCTCTTAGAAAAAAATTAAAACTGAAAAATGCTTTTAAGTGATTTAGTTGATCTAATAAAAAAAGGAAATTCAAATTTTATTAGTGCCAATATTTTCGAAGATCTAAATATTGATGAAGCTGCATCATTAGATGCTGCAGTTAAACATCAAATATCTTTTTTAGAAGAAAATAATATCCTTAAAGAAAAATTAGATCAAACTAAAGCATCAGCAATAATAACTACTAACAACGATGAAATCGTTAGTGCCCTAAAGAAACTCAATATATCAAACATAATCGTTAAAAATCCAAGAATTGCATTTGCAGAAGTATTGGATTGTTTATACAAAACTATCAATTTCAAACCAGGAATTCACGCTTCAGCGGTTATAGATAAAACAGCAATAATTGGTGCAGATTGCCATATTGGACCTAATGTCTATATTGGAGAAAATACTGTAATTGGTAATAATAATCATCTTCTTCCTGGATCATCAATTTTAGGCAATGTTCGAATAGGAAATAATAATATAATTCATCCAAATTGTGTTATTCACGAAAATACCACTATTAAAGATGATTGTGTAATTAATTCAAATTCTGTTATTGGATCAGAGGGATTTGGTTTTATTCCTAAAAATGGCAAATGGGTAAAGATGCCTCAAAAAGGTGGTGTAAAAATAATGAGTTTTGTAGAAATTGGAACGAATTGTTGTATTGATAGACCCGCAGTTGGATTTACTTTTATTGATGAAGGTACAAAGTTGGATAATTTAGTACAAATAGGTCATGGAGTTAAAATTGGAAAGAATTGTGCATTTGCAGCACAAGTTGGTATTGCTGGAGGAGCAAATATTGGAGATGGTGTTATTTTAGCTGGGCAAGTAGGAGTAAATAATAGAGTAAAAGTTGGGAATAATGTCATAGCGAGTTCAAAATGCGGAATCCACTGTGACATAGAAGATGGCAAGGTAATTAGTGGTTTCCCCGCAATGGAAAATAAATCATGGCTAAGGAGTTCAAGTATTTTTAAAAAATTACCAGAATTGGCAAAAAAACTTAGACAATTAGACAAGCAATAATTTATTGTTCTATTAAACAAAAATTTAAATGAAGAAATATAAGATTGTTTTATTGTCAGGGGACGGAATTGGACCAGAGATTTCAGAAGTTTCAAAAAAAGTTTTAAAAAAGCTTTCAAAAAATCATAATTTCGATATTGAGATTATTGAAAAATTATTTGGAGGGATAGCTTATGAAAAATATGGAACTCCTGCTCCTAATGAGACACTGGATCAATGTAAAAAAAGTGATGCTGTACTTTTAGCATGTGTTGGAGATATTAAATATGACTCTCTTGCAAGAGAATTGAGGCCAGAAAGTGGGTTACTAAAGTTAAGATCTTCCCTTAACCTTTTTGCAAATATAAGGCCTGTCAAAATAAGAAAATCTCTCTTAGATGCAAGTACATTAAAAAAAGAAATCGTTGAGAATGTAGATCTTATTGTTGTAAGAGAATTAATAGGGGGTATTTATTTTGGGAAACCCAGAGGACATATAACAAATACAAGAATCCCAAAAGCTTTCAATACAATGGTTTATGATTCGGACGAAATAGAGAAAATAACGGAAATAGCAATAAAAATTGCTAACCAAAGAAATAAAAAAATATGTTCAGTAGATAAATCAAACGTTCTTGAGGTTAGTCAATTGTGGAGAGATACAGTTCTATATATCACCTCAAAAGATAAAAATATATCTCTAAGCAATATGTACGTTGACAATGCAGCAATGCAATTGGTTAGAGATCCTAGTCAATTTGATGTGATTTTAACTAGTAATTTATTTGGTGATATTTTAAGCGATTTAGCTGCAATGTTAACTGGTTCTATTGGTATGCTTCCATCTGCTTCTCTAAACAATAATGGTCCAGGAGTTTTTGAACCGGTTCATGGTTCGGCTCCTGATATAGCTGGTAAAAATATAGCGAATCCTATAGCAATGCTTTTATCTGCTTCCATGATGTTAAAAATTGGATTAAATGAAGAAGAAGCTGCAGAAAATTTGGAAACTGCCATTGATAAAGTTTTATCAAAAGGATTTAGAACAGCTGATTTAGCTGATGGGTCTTCTGAAGTTTTATCTTGCAGTGAAATCGGAGATAAAATAATGGATGAAATTTAAAAAAAAATTAATAAATAAAAAAATATTTTTAAGTAGAACATAAAGTTGGCATATGACCTGTCAGAATCATGAGATATTGTTTTTAAAAAATGTCAAAACGTCATCCAGTAGTCGCTGTAACAGGATCTTCAGGAGCAGGAACAAGTACAGTAAAAAGAGCCTTTGAGCATATTTTTGCCAGAGAAGATATTGTTCCTGCAGTTGTAGAAGGTGATAGTTACCACAGATTTGAAAGAATGCCTATGAAAAAAGCTATGGCAGACGCTCTTTCAAAAGGTGAAAATTTCTCTCATTTTGGCCCAGAGGCTAATCTTTTTGACAAGCTAGAAGAACTTTTTAAAATCTATGGTGAAACTGGAGGAGGAAAGAAAAGATATTATCTACATAGTCTTGAAGAAGCAGAAGAACACAATACAAGACTTGGTACATCCTTAGAACCTGGGCAATTTACCCCATGGGAAGATATTCCTGAGGGAACAGACGTACTTTTTTATGAAGGTTTGCATGGCGGGGTAGAAGGTGATGGATACAATGTGGCATCTTATGCTGATTTACTTGTTGGTGTTGTTCCGATAACAAATTTAGAGTGGATTCAAAAAATCCATAGAGATAATGCAGAAAGAGGTTACTCAGCGGAAACCATTGTGGATACTATATTGAGAAGAATGCCTGATTATATAAATCACATTTGCCCACAATTCAGCAAAACTGATATAAATTTTCAAAGAATTCCCACAATTGACACTTCTAATCCTTTCATATGCAGGAATATACCAACTCCTGATGAGAGCTTTGTGATCATACATTTCAGAAAAGGGGCAAGAGAGAAATGGGGGATTGATTTTCAATACTTGCTTGGAATGATTAACGATTCATTTATGTCAAGTCCAACAAGTATCGTTGTAAATGGAGGAAAAATGGGTTTTGCAATGGAACTAATTCTTACTCCAATAATTCATAAAATGATTGAGGAAAAAAATAAATAATAATTAATTTTCGATTATCAACTCAAATCATTATATTTTTTTATTTTGAGGAGTTTTTAATATAGAGGATCTCAAATTTTTATATATCTTTCTTGATAAAAGTACCTTATTTAGATTTAAATAGAAAAAAAAGGAAACGTTGTGTCATTAATCGACTGGTTTGCCGCGAGGCGTAAAGATCAATTTGTTGGGAAAGTTTCGCAAGATACTGATGAGGGAGATGGTTTGTGGGTTAAATGTTCAGAATGTTCGCAAGTAGCCTATAGAAAAGACCTAATTTCAAATTTCAATGTTTGTAGTAATTGTGGACACCACAATAGGATTAATAGCGATGAAAGGATAAATATAATTGCTGACAAAAATTCATTCGAAGAGTTTGATAGTTCACTAAGTCCTACAGATCCTCTAGGTTTTAAAGATAGAAGATCATATGCTGATCGAATTAAAGAAAGTCAAGCAGGCACAGGTTTAAGAGATGGAGTAGTAACAGGTATCTGTTCTGTAAATTCAATGCCTTTAGCATTAGCCGTTATGGATTTTAGATTTATGGGAGGATCCATGGGTTCAGTAGTTGGTGAAAAAATTACAAGGATAATTGAGAGAGCAACTTTAGAAAATTTTCCAATTCTTATTGTTTGCGCATCAGGAGGAGCAAGGATGCAAGAAGGCATGTTAAGTCTCATGCAAATGGCAAAAATATCTGGAGCACTAAAAAAACATAAAGAGAAAAATCTTCTTTATATGCCCTTATTAACTCATCCAACCACTGGGGGGGTAACAGCAAGCTTTGCAATGTTAGGTGATTTAATTTTGGCGGAACCTAAAGCTCTTATTGGATTTGCTGGAAGAAGGGTCATAGAACAAACATTAAGAGAAAAATTACCCGACAATTTTCAAACAGCTGAATATCTGCTTGATCATGGTTTTGTTGATGTAATAGTTAAAAGGAAAGATCTCAAGAATACTCTGACTAAAATTTTAAAAATTCATGGTGTAAAAGAACTTGCAAAAGCAAACATATAAAATGAGAATTATTTCAAATTTCTTTTATTTTTCTTTAAGCCTTTTATTTTTTATCTTAAATTTTGCGCCATATTCTTATGGGATAGGAAATGTTGACTGGGTTCTACTAAAAGAGAATAATGAAGGGAAAGAATGGCTCGATAAAGGCAGTATTAAGCTGCTTCCAAATGGTGAAATAAGTGTCTTAACAAAGTTCTTCAAAAATCCAACTAATTCTGATGATAATGGAGAGTTATCACTTTATGTAATGAGAATTAATTGCGATGAAAAAAAATTTAAAGATACTTCAATAAATGGAATACCCCAATTCAATTCAAAATGGCAAACTTCCAATAATGATGAACTAATAGATATAGTTATTGAAAATAGCTGCTCAGAGTCTATAAACGGATAAGAATGAATTCTAAAAATAAAAAATTAAAAATAGCAATCGCTGGACTAGGGTTTGGTAAAAAAGTACATTTAGAAGCCTTAAAAGAGTCGAATTATTTAACGCCTGTTGCTATTTATCATTATGACAAAAAGCAAAAACCAATTCTAGAAAAAGAAACTGGATTAGAGTTTTTTCATGATTGGGAAGACTTAGTTAAATCTCAAGAAATTGATGGGATTATTATTGCTACTCCTCCTGAATCAAGATTTAAATTGGCAAAACAAGCTCTTGAGAATAATAAAAATTTGCTATTAGAAAAACCTGTTTCAATATCGTCCTCTGAAATAGAAGAGCTTCAGAGGATATCTTTGATTAATAACTTAAGAGTATGTGTTGATTTCGAATATAGAGCAGTACCCCTTTTTCTTCAGACAAAAAAACTTATTGATGAAAATACTTTAGGAGAAATATATTTAGTCAAATTAGATTGGTTAATGGGTAGCAGATCCGATCCTAAAAGAGCTTGGAATTGGTATTCTTTAGAGGAAAAAGGTGGAGGAGTTATTGGCGCCTTAGGTACTCATGCATTCGACATGTTGAATTGGTTTTTTGGAGAATCAATAAATGTATCTGGCAGGTTAGCAACATCAATTAAAGAAAGACCTTTAGCTAATTCATCTGATTTTAATGATGTTACTAGCGAGGATGTTTGTCTGGCTAATGTAGAAATATCAAACTATAGCTCCAATCTTATTCCATGTCAGGTATCTCTATCATCGATTTCTAAAAATGGTAGAGGTTTTAGTTTAGAAATATATGGAAGCGAAGGTTCACTTATTCTTAAAAGCGAGAACCAAAAAGATTATGTCCATGGTTTTAATTTGAAATATTCAAACAATGAAAATATAATACAAAATCTAACTGCAGATTCAAGATTTAATTTTGAAAAAACATGGACTGATGGAAGAATAGCTCCAGTTTTAAGAATTCAAAATTTATGGGCTGAGAGTATTTTTAATCAAACACCTATCATTCCAGGATTATCTGAGGGACTTGCGAGTCATAAAGTTTGCGAAGCTATAAGAGAATCTTCGAAAAGCGGATTAAGAATCAAAATTTAAAGCTATACATTTATAAGTAGCAATTATCACCCGATAAAGTATTGGATTGATTTTATTTTTTTTTCATATTCTGGAAAAATCAATTGAACTGAATTATTAAAGAATGGCTTTAAATTATTACAAAAATGAGCTTAAAGAGAATGCTCAATTACTAGCTTCTAAAGGGAAAGGGATATTAGCGGTAGATGAATCCACTAAAACAGTTGGTAAAAGACTCGCTGGAATTGGCGTTGAGAATACTGAAGACAATAGGAAGGCATATAGAGGAATGCTTTTTACTACAGAAGGTCTTGGGAAGTATATTAGTGGTGCAATCCTCTTCGAAGAAACTCTTTATCAGAATCATCAAGATGGTGAGTCAATGGTTAAGAAACTAAATGATTTAGGAATTATTCCAGGTATAAAGGTCGATAAAGGTCTAAATCCACTTCCTGGAGGAGGAGATGTAGAAACTTTTTGCTCTGGCCTAGATGGGTTAGTTGAAAGAGCAGCAAAATATTATGAACAAGGTGCAAGATTTGCAAAGTGGAGAGCAGTTCTGCAAATTACAAATGATGGTTGTCCTTCAAAACTATCAATTCAAGAGAATGCCTGGGGATTAGCAAGGTATGCAAGATCCGTTCAAGAATCTGGTTTGGTACCAATTATTGAACCTGAAATCTTAATGGACGGCGACCATACTATTGAAAAAACTGCTGAAGTCCAAGAAGAGGTAATAAAACAGGTTTATATTGCCTGTCAAGCAAATGGAGTATTTCTAGAGGGAACTCTATTAAAACCTTCTATGACTGTTAATGGAGCAGATTGTCCAACAAAGGCTGATCCCATGAAAGTTGCTGAAATGACAATAAGAACTATGGAAAGGTGCGTTCCTGCATCTGTTCCTGGAATAGTTTTCTTATCAGGAGGGTTAAGCGAAGAAGCTGCTTCTGTCTATCTAAATAATATGAACACTCTTTACAGGAAAGCTTTATGGAATGTTTCATTCTCCTATGGAAGAGCATTACAGCACTCATGCTTAAAGGCCTGGAAGGGAAACGACGTTGAAGGGGGGCAAAAAGCATTAATAGCAAGAGCCCAAGCAAATTCTGAAGCTTCAAAAGGAGCCTATGTAGCAGGATCTCAACCTTCATCTGACGAGCAATTGTTTGTGGCAGGCTACACTTACTAACTAAAAAATTCTAAAAAATCCTAAAAATATACTCTGGGTCATAAAATTAGTTTCTTTAATTTAGTATTTTGTATATCTAATGACGTGACATTTGATACCTCTTTATACTAAACTCTCGGAAACATATGCTTTATATAGCATTTAACTAATTTTAATTATGGCCCTCGTTCCACTAAGACTACTTTTAGATCACGCTGCTGAGAATGGTTACGGTATTCCAGCTTTCAATGTTAATAACCTTGAGCAAGTTCAAGCAATTATGGAGGCAGCATATGAAACTGATAGTCCTGTAATCCTCCAAGCTTCAAGAGGGGCAAGAAATTATGCAGGAGAAATTTTTCTACGTCATCTAATCCTTGCTGCTACAGAAACATATCCAAATATTCCAGTGGTAATGCACCAAGACCATGGGAATGAGCCCTCAACATGTTATTCAGCAGCAATAAATGGTTTCACATCAGTAATGATGGATGGTTCTCTAGAGGCAGATGCTAAGACACCCGCTAGTTACGAATATAATGTTGCAGTTACTAAAAAAGTTGTAGATTTTGCTCACTCAGTTGGAGTTAGTGTTGAAGGAGAATTAGGTTGCTTAGGTTCATTAGAAACAGGAAAAGGTGAGGCAGAAGATGGGCATGGATTTGAGGGTGAACTTTCTACAGATATGCTTTTGACTGATCCTGAAGAAGCGGCAGATTTTGTTGCTAAAACAAAAGTTGATGCATTAGCAATTGCTATAGGTACAAGTCATGGTGCATATAAATTCACAAGGAAGCCAACAGGAGAAGTTCTTGCAATAAGCAGAATTGCTGAAATCCATAAAGCACTACCAAATACACATCTTGTAATGCATGGATCTAGTTCAGTGCCTCAGGAATGGTTGGATATCATTAACAAATATGGTGGTGAGATTCCTCAAACATATGGTGTTCCTGTTGAAGAGATTCAAGAAGGAATAAGAAATGGAGTTAGGAAAGTCAACATTGATACCGATAACAGACTTGCTTTCACTGCCGCGGTTAGAGAGGCAGCATTTGCTGACAAGGCAAACTTTGACCCAAGACATTTCAACAAACCTGCTAGAAAATACATGAAGCAAGTTTGTCTTGACAGATACAAGCAGTTCTGGTGCGAAGGTCAAGCAAGTAAGATCAAACAAAATAGCACTAATTATTTTGCTGATCTTTACGCTAAAGGTGATTTAGATCCCAAAGTGAAAACTTCTGTTTAATTAATAAAGGAATCAAACAAAAAAAGACGTCCAAAATCGGGGGTCTTTTTTTATTTCAATATTAATGATTTTAATGTAAAGAGACCATCAGTCCCACCAATTGTCTCGTCACATGCTCGCTCTGGATGAGGCATTAAACCTAGAACATTTCCCTTTTCATTAGTTATGCCTGCGATATCAAATGATGATCCATTAGGATTATTTTTATATCTCAAAGAGATCAATTCATTATCTACAAGTTTTTTTAAAGTATCAGAATCACAATGATATCTTCCTTCCCCATGCGCTATTGGCAACTTAATAGTTTGTTTTTCATCTCCATTATTAAACCAACCTCCTTTTGAAGAAACAATATCCAGTTCAACATCATCACAGATAAAATTAAGATTTTTATTTGCAACAAGAGCACCAGGCAAAAACCCTGATTCCGTCAAAATTTGAAAACCATTACAGATTCCTAAAACTCTTTTCCCGCTTTTAACAAACTCATCCAAGGCATTTATTAATGGAGAGAATCTCGCAATTGCTCCGCATCTTAAATAATCACCATAGCTAAATCCTCCAGGTAAAACTATTGCATCTACATCACTTAAATCTGAAGACTCATGCCACAAGTATTTTGTTCTTATGTCTAGACAACCTTCCAATGCCCATGAAACATCACGATCACAATTAGAACCAGGGAAGACAACAACTCCTACAGTAAAATTATCCATCTTATAATTTTTCTAGTGAATACTCATAATCTTCAATAACAGTATTTGCGAATAACCTATCACACAATAAATCAATTTTTTCTCTTACTTCGTTTTCACTGTTACCTTCTATTTTCACCTCAATCATTTTTCCTATACGTAATGATTTTATTCCCTCGGCTCCAAGTTTTATAGAAGCAGATTTAGTAGCTTCCCCTGCTGGATCTAAAACTGAGGGTCTTAGTCTTACAAAAACTTTTACAGCAAATTGGTCCAATTAAAAATTAATTTCTAATAGAAGATTAGTTTAAATTTTAATAAAAGGTACTATTGATTAATAAACAAATATTTTTTTAGCTTTAAGGTTTTCTGAGTAATTAAATGTTTATATAGCCTCTACCAAAACAAGTTAAGCAAGTTCTTCTTGAATTTTCATGTGTTTTAAAATTTCCTGCTCCTCCACATTTTGAACATTTTATTCTATCAATTGAACAAACGTCGTCAGAGATTATTTGTTTTAAAGCAATTTTTGGATTTTCCATCTTGGACTATCTACTGTAGTAAGTATCCCGACAGGTAACTATAAAGTCAAATTGCTATTTTTGGGTCACTTAAAATCTTAAATTTCTCTTTAATTTTTTTATTGAAAGTTTTTATAGATTTTTCATCAAAGGAAATTATTACTAATTCAAGCCCAGCATTATCATTTGGTCTCCAACAATTGTTTGGAGCTTCTTCAAACCAAGTATTAATTTTCTTTCCAACAATTTGTATTTGTAAAGGCAATGATTTGTTTGGTATCCAAATACGTCCTTTAATTCGAAGAATATTTAATTCATCCAAGATTTTTGACATCTCCTTTTCAAAGTCATTTTTTTCAAGGAAATAATTTAATTTAAATGAATCCGATACAAGCTCAACATGATTATGGTCATGTTCTTCAGTTAAAAATTCATTAAAAGTCTCTTTTTTAAAATTAAAATCAAATAGATAATTTAAATCAATCCTACCATTCTTTGATTTAAGGACTGGTGTAGATGAGTTAAGACTTCCTTGAATTTTATTTTTTACAACGTCAAACTGATCATCATTTAAGATATCTGATCTAGAAATTAAAACAATATCAGAAACTTCTAGTTGCTCCTGAAAAAGTTCATCTATAGTAGCGTTGTGATCAATTTTATCTGTTTCATCATATTGTTTTGTTATTTTATTTAAATCATTAATTGGTGAACCATTAAGCATTGATTCTCCATTAACGATACCAACAACATTATCAAGATAGATGGAAGACCTAATCTCAGGCCAGTTAAGTGCTTGAATTAAGGGAATTGGTAGTGCCAAGCCACTTGTTTCGATAATTATTGATTCGATAGGGGGATTAAATTCTAGGAGAGCTTTTATTGATGGAACAAAATCATCTTGAACAGTACAACATAAACATCCATTATTTAATTCGATTACGCATTCTTCTTCAGTTTCCTCACATCTATCGCAACTTTTAATTAAATCACCGTCAATTCCAACATCACCAAATTCGTTGATTATTAAACCGAATTTTTTATTACTCTCCTTTAACAAATATCTAAGAAAAGTTGTTTTACCTGAACCAAGAAAACCGGAAACAATTATTACTGGTATTTTTTTTCTCATCCTTAATGATTAACAACCCAGACTATATTCTGTACTCTCTCCTGTGGAACTATTTGTGCCATTAGCAATCGCACATAATTGTTTTTGTTGTGTTCGACTAAGAACAGCATCAGTGAAATCTGCACCATCTATTTTTGCACCCTCAAAATTACTCTCCATTAACAAAGCATTTGTAAAATTAACATCCGAAAGATCTGCATCTGTAAAGTCCGTTGCATAAGCTAATGCATCTCTTAAATTGGCTCCATTAAACTTTGAGTTTTGCAATTTACTATTATTGAAAACCGCCCCTTCTAAATTACTTTCACTGAAATTAAACCCATTCAAATCAAACTTAACATATTCGTTACCGCTTAAATCTTGACCATGCATATCTGGCTCTAAATTAAGGTCTTGTTGGTTTCTAATCTCAGGAGGCCTTTTAGCCCATGCAGAATTTACAGAATTAAAAAATATAATTCCAACAAGCAATAATGCAATTAATGCATTTTTTAGTGAAGGGAAAAAAATTGATTTAATCATAATAAGACTGTATTTTAGAACTTAAGTATTTAAAGTTTGTAAGAGTATCTTAAAGGAAAATATATGGCAATGTCACTAAAGGTTATTGTTCCTCCTCATCCATTAATAAAACATTGGCTTTCAATATTGCGAGAAAAAAATACTCCAAATATTTTGTACTCAACAGGATATGAGCAATTAGGGAAATGGCTTACATATGAAGCATTACGTAATTGGCTGCCATATAAAAAAGAAATACTAAATACTGATAATGGGGACGCAGATGGATTCTTTATTAATAATGATTATCCAATAAAAGTGCTCGCAATGTTGCCCGAAGGGTTATCTCTTTGGTATGGATCTAAAGAAGTAATTCCTAATTCAACCCTCCTATTAGGAGAACTTCCAAAAACTATTGAATCAAATGAAGGAGTTATTTTTTATTCAGAACAAATAACGACAAAATCAGCCACATTAGAAACTTTAATTAAATTAAAGGAATTAGGTGTTGATTCAAATAGGATTCTTTTAATAACTGCTATTTGCTCAAATAAAGGGTTAAATGAAATTGCGAAATTATTCCCTAATCAGTTAATTTACACTTCTTGCATAGATGAGGAAGACGAAAAAACACAATTACTAGTACCTGGTATTGGGAAACCTTTATCGCGTTTAAGTACTATATTTCAAGATAAGAACTAATATAGAGTATAGGAGTAAATATTTTACCAATGTCTGAATACAGAGATTCGTCTTCAAATAATCTTTTATCATTAATAAGCGGTGCTTTTATTGGAGCAGCAGGTCTAGCTTGGTGGTTAATATCCGAAGCAGACAAAAGAAAGGAGGAAAAAAAACAAAAAGCAATGATGTATTCCTCTCGAATTCAAGACGGCTCTGAAGCGATTGATTCAAACGAAAATATACATGAAGTTGAAGGAGAGAAACTAGAGAAGAAAGTTGAGCAACTTAATTCTGCAATTGCTGATGTGAGGAAGCAACTTGAAGAGTTGGGGCAATAGAATATAAAAGGTTCTCAAATAATATGAATAAACTCAGATCATCTGCAATAACCCAAGGTGTGCAAAGATCCCCTAACAGATCTATGTTAAGAGCTGTTGGATTTAATGATGAAGATTTTAATAAACCTATTATTGGAGTTGCTAATGGATACAGCACCATAACACCATGCAATATGGGTTTAAATAAGTTAGCTCTAAAAGCTGAAGAGTCAATAAAAAGATCAGGTGGGATGCCTCAGATGTTTGGGACTATAACAGTAAGTGATGGCATTTCTATGGGAACAGAGGGCATGAAATATTCACTAGTTTCAAGAGAAGTAATTGCTGATTCAATTGAAACAGCATGCAATGCTCAGAGTATGGATGGAGTACTTGCTATAGGTGGATGTGACAAAAATATGCCGGGTGCAATGATTGCGATTGCAAGAATGAATATTCCTTCAATTTTCATTTATGGAGGCACAATAAAGCCTGGGAAATTGCATGGAGAAGATCTTACTGTTGTTAGTGCATTTGAAGCTGTTGGACAATTAACATCAGGCAAAATTAATGAAGAAAGGTTAATCCAAGTTGAAAAAAATTGTATTCCTGGTGCTGGCAGCTGTGGAGGAATGTTTACAGCTAATACAATGTCTGCGGTTATTGAAGTATTAGGGTTAAGTCTTCCTCACAGCTCCACTATGGCTGCTGAAGATCTTGAAAAAGAACTAAGTGCTGATAAAAGTGCTGAAATATTAGTCTCTGCAATAGAAAAAGATATAAGACCTCTAGACCTAATGACTAAGAAAGCATTTGAAAATGCAATATCAGTAATTATGGCAATTGGCGGATCAACAAATGCGGTATTGCATATCTTAGCTATTGCGAATACTGCAGGAATAGATATCAACATAAATGATTTTGAGAGAATTAGACAAAAAGTACCCGTAATTTGTGACCTTAAGCCGAGTGGTAAATATGTGACAGTGGATCTTCATAAGGCAGGTGGGATTCCACAAGTAATGAAAATACTTTTGAATGCAGGATTAATTCATGGCGATTGCAAAAACATTGAAGGCAAAACCATCTCAGAATACTTACAGAATGTTCCAGATAAGCCTCCAACAAATCAAAAAGTCATAAGAGACATAGTTGACCCTCTTTACAAAAAAGGACATCTAGCGATATTAAAAGGTAACTTAGCAAGAGAAGGTTCTGTAGCCAAAATTAGCGGAGTAAAAAACCCTGTATTAACAGGTCCAGCAAAGATTTTTGAAAGTGAAGAGGATTGTTTAAAATCGATATTAAATAATGATATCAATGCTGGTGACGTTGTTGTTATTAGAAACGAAGGTCCTGTAGGAGGTCCAGGCATGAGAGAAATGTTAGCTCCAACATCTGCGATTGTTGGTCAAGGGCTAGGAGAGAAGGTAGCTTTAATTACCGATGGCAGATTTAGCGGTGGTACCTATGGACTTGTTGTGGGTCACATAGCTCCAGAGGCCGCTGTTGGAGGAAATATTGCTCTAATAAAACAAGGTGATTTGATTACAGTAGATGCTGTAAAACAACTAATTGAAGTTGATTTATCTGACGAAGAATTAGAAAAAAGAAAAAAAGATTGGGTAAAACCTATACAAAAATACAAAAGAGGAATTCTTTCAAAATATTCGAGAGTCGTAAGCACATCAAGTTTAGGAGCTGTTACTGATTTATAAATCAGCTCAAAGTTAATTTTCTAAATCAATAAAACTTTTTATCCTATTTGCTAAATTTTCTAATCTAGCGCTGTATTTTGGTGAGTTGCATTTTTTTCCATTATTGCTGTCCATCCATAATGTTTTAACTCCACTCCATAATATTGGTTCATTAGGGAAATTAAGCTTAGAGATTACTAAAACCAACTCTTTATTTGATTTAAAAAGTTCTAATTCGAGATCATAAATTTCTAATCTTTTACCTTCTTTATCTCGACATAATATATTAACTGTTAAATCAATATCTTCTTCTTCGAATTCGTATTCGCCATTTATTTTTACGACAGAATGAACAAAAGGTTTATTTGTTAAATCTGCTGACTTAGCGATTAAGCTCTCTATATTTTTAGGTGGATTTTCAAATAACACTTATTGATTTAATTAAAACTTTTATTGAACCCTGTTTAAACTCATTATTAAGTAATCCATCATCGCCGAACTTAGAGTGTAGTAGTTGCAATCTTTTAATTTTAGATGGCTTGAATTTAAATGGAAAACGTACTTTATTAGCTCTTACTGAAGGTTTTAACTCACTAAAAGGAATTTGAACAATTGTTGTCCCAAATTTTTTTGTTGGGAATGATTTAATCCATCTAAGTCCACCCGGAATAAATTCGGTTAGTCCTAGTAGATCATCTTCACAAGCGACAGCAAATTTAAAAGTTCTTCCTTGTCCATCAATATTTAATTTAAAGGATGAATACTCAGATACATTTAAAGAAGGTTTATATATAGACGATCTACAACTAACAAATCCTCCTGCTTTCTCGACAATATTACCTTTTAATATCAAACCCGAATTTGAAATTTCACAAAAAGCTGAACTTGATCCGCCCATAACAGTATCATTTAATGTTTTCCAACCATCGAACTCCTTTTTCTGGAATAGAAATTTTTTCTTAATCATTAAATAATTTCAATTATTAATAGACTTTAACTAAATTTCTAATTCTTTTGCTGATTCCTGATCACAAAATATTGAAATTTGATTAATAGATTTTATTAATTTTGATGGTGTTCTATTTGGTGGCTCTTTTTCATCTAATAACCTCTCAAGAGCAAATCTTTTAGAAGCTCCACTAACTAAAAATACTATCTTTGAAGAAGCTGAAAGAACCTTTGGAGTTAATGAAATTCTTTTTAAACCTTTACCTTCATTAAAAATAACAAAATCATCTACATTATTATTTTTTTGATAAGGGAATAGTGAGGCTGTATGACCATCGTCTCCAAGACCTAATAATGTCAAATCAAAAGTTGGAGGGTTTGATCCGCATTTTTCAAATAATTTAAAAATAAATTGATTTTTTGTAGCTTCATCATCAGCATTTAAATCATTGAAAATTTCATAAAAAAAAGCTTTAGATCCAAGATTAGTTAACAATGAATTCTTCAACATTAACGAGTTACTCAATTCTGAATTTGGATCAACACATCTTTCATCCCCTAAAAAGACATCAACCATATCCCATTTAAGATCACTTTTTGATAAAAGCTTATAGACAGATTTAGGAGTTGAACCTCCACATACACAAAATTTGAATCTGTCTTTCTTTTTTAAAGTATGACTAATCTGAAATTCAATAAACTTAAAAACCGCTTTAGATAGCTCTAACTTGTCTTTGTAAATGTTAAGTGTATAACCATTTTTAACCTTTTCAATCATTTCATCCATTCAGTATGAAAACTACCTTCTTTATCAATTCTTTCATATGTATGAGAGCCAAAACAGTCTCTCATGGCCTGAACAAGGTTCTGAGGAAGTCTATTGGTTCTATAACTATTCAAATAATCTAGGGTACTTGATAGACATGGGACTGGTATACCAGCTTTTGTAGATAAAGAAACAACTTTAGCTAAGTTATCTAATCTTGTCGCAATTTCATTATTGAACCAATCATCAAAAATTAAATTTTTTAGATTAGGTTCTTTGTTATAAGCATCTTGAATTTTACTTAATAATTTTGATCTAATTATGCAACCACCTTTCCATATTTGAGCAATTGACGGCATATTCAAACCATAGTTATATACTGCAGATGCTTCTCTTAAAATGTCCATACCCTGAGCATAGCTAGCAATTGTGGCAAGAACTACAGCATCAAATAAAGGTTCCATTCCATCTGATATATTTCCTAAATCAAAATCCTCTATCTCTTTAGATGGAATAGTTTTTTCAATCTCACTACGTTGCTCTTTTAAAGAACTCATTACTCTTGCATTTAAAGATGCATAAATAGTTGGGACTGATACCCCCAGTTCTAAAGCACTTACAACAGTCCATAACCCTGTACCTTTCTGGCCAGCTTTATCTAATATTTTTTCCACGACATCATCTCCAGTTATCTCATCTTTTGTATTTAGACAAATCTCTGTTATCTCAACAAGATAAGAGGCTAATTCATCAGTATTATTCCAAATACCAAATACCTTTGACATCTGCTGTCCATTCATACCTTTGACTCTCTTCATAAGGTCATAAGCTTCTGCAAGTATTTGTTCAATTCCATATTCAATTCCGTTATGAACAGTTTTCACAAAATGACCTGAGCCTCCTGGTCCAACATATGCAACACATGGTCCGTCTTCAACTTTGGCAGCCATTTTTGTTAATAAGCTTTCTATGGCATCATAGGAAGCCTTAGTGCCACCTGGCATCATACTTGGACCCTCTAGAGCTCCTTTGGCACCTCCTGAGACTCCCATCCCGATGTATCCAAAACTTTTACTTTCAAGAGTATTCACCCTTCTTTCTGTATCTTTAAATTGAGAGTTACCGCCATCTATTAATAAATCTCCTTCCTCGAGATATCCAGAAATATTTTCAATGACAGCATCTGTTGCGGGCCCAGCTTTTACCATCATTAGAATTCTTCTAGGTCTCTCTAGCTTGTTAACAAATTCTTGAAGAGTTTCAGCTCCTTCTATATTCTTGCCAAGGCCACGACCTTGTAAAAATTCTTCAGTTTTTGAGTAAGTCCTATTAAAAACTACACTAGAAAATCCATTTCTCTCTGCGTTAAGAACTAAATTTTCGCCCATAACACCAAGACCTATTAAACCAAAATGTGCCTTGGACATAAAAAATAAAAAAACTCAATAAATATAGTTTGCCTGCAACTCAACAAAATTGCTCAAAAAAAATACTTATGTCAGCGAAAAATGATGGAAAAGATTTAAATAACAGTTCCGTTTGCAATAGTTGCATTTTTAACTACTACAACAATTCCATTTCTGATATAGAAGCCTAATTCTGGCTTATCTGCTTCTTCTACTCGATCTTTATTAATGATCACGACATTATCACCAATTCTTGTATTCTTATCAAGAATTGCTCTTTTTACAGTAGTCCCTTCACCTACTCCAAGGGGCGTTCCGCCCCCTTTCCTTAATTCAATCCTCTCTTCAGGAGATTCAAAGAAATCGGCTCCCATAACAAGAGTATCCTCAAGAACCGAGTCACTTTCAATCCTACTTCTTACACCTAAAACACAATGCAAAATACTGCATGACTTCAAGATTGTACCTTCACAAACAATTGAATCAGTAATTTGAGCATCTACAAGTTTAGAAGGTGGTAAAAATCTAGGTCTAGTATAAATTGGAAATTTCTCATCATAGAAACTAAATGGAGGTTTTGGTTGCTCAGTCAATGCAAGGTTTGACTCAAAGAATGCACCAATGGTGCCGATATCTTCCCAATAATCATCGAATACATAACTTTTAAGAGTATCACCTCTATTGAGGGCTTCTGGAATTATGTCCTTACCAAAATCAGTATAATTAGGAAATTTATTTAGAAGATCGAAAAGAGTATTTCTGCTAAAAACGTAAATACCCATAGAGGCTAGATATGGTTTTTCAGCAGCTGACTCCTTACTTAATCCAAATTTTGAAGTATCTACTGCCATAGCCTTCAACTTCTCTCCAGTAGGCTTTTCACTAAATTCTTTTATATTTCCTACATCATCGGTTCTCATTAGGCCAAAACCTTCTGCTTGAGATTCATCAACAGGCAAAGCTGCAACAGTTAAATCAGCACCATTATCTCTATGATGTTGAACAAATAAACTGTAGTCCATTCTGTACAGTTGATCACCTGACAATATTAAATATTCATCAACATCCCATTCTTGAAATAACCATTGGTATTTTCTTACAGCATCAGCAGTACCTTCAAACCACTTCGGACTATCAGGAGTCTGTTGTGCAGCTAAAACCTCCACAAATCCTTGGCCAAAAGGGCCATTTAAATTATAGGTTCTTCCTATATGTCTATTTAGAGATGCACTATTGAACTGGGTCAATACGTACATTTTTTCAATGCCTGAATTTATACAATTACTAATCGGAATATCTATCAAACGATACTTACCTGCCAATGGCACAGCAGGTTTAGCCCTCATTTTTGTTAAAGGGTAAAGTCTAGAACCTTTTCCTCCTCCGAGGATTATGGCCAACACGCGCTTCATTCAATCTAATGGAGATAGATATACAACTATTTAAAGTAACTGATTATGGGCATATTTAGAAATAAAAATGGTCAGTTTACAAAGGTATTTCGATAAATCACTGGAAAAACTTAATATAAATCGAAAAAAGTTAGTTATTTTTATCCTCTTCTACCAAAGAAAACAATTTTTCAACGATTTTCAAAGAAACTTGTCTTTCTTCTCTTGATTGAGGACTTCTCAACTTGGTGACCGGCGTATGAAGTATTTTATTAATTATTCCTTTAGTCAGAGCTTCCACAACTTTTCTTTCTCTAGCCGAAAAATCTGGTCCCATTCTGCTAAGTGCTTTTTGCAATTCCTCTTTTCTAATTAACTCCAAATCTGATCTAAGTTTATTAATTACTGGAACGGCCTCTAAACTTGCCCACCATTCTAGAAAAATTATCCTTTCTTCTTCTACTAAAGATTCCGCTTCCTTTGCTATTTTCTGTCTAAATTCTTGATTTCTTGAAACCACCTCTTGTAAGTCATCAACATCAAATGATTTAACAAATTCATGTTGTTTAACATCATTAGATATATTTCTCGGTACACCAATATCAATAAATTTAAGTCTATTACTCAAATTTATTTTTTCAATTTTTGTGAGATCAATAATTGGTTCTTCAGACGCAGTACTGGTGAAAACAAGCGAAGATAATGATATGTTTTCCTCTAATTCGTTTAACCCTTTACAAACAATCTCTAAATCAGGGAAGTCTTGAGCAAGATTTAATGCTCTATCAATATTTCTATTTAAAAGGATAAGTTTATGACATCCTTTTGATTTTAAATGAGTTATTAAAAGCCTACTCATTCGTCCGGCGCCAACAACAAGAACTTTCTCTGATTCTAAACTTACAAGAGTATCAAAACCCTTTTCTTGTCCAATTTTTAATTGTGCTAGTTCTACCGCTGCCGAACTGATTGAAACAGCTCCAGTTCCTAAATTTGTTTCGGATCTTACTTTTTTACCTGTACTAACTGATTGAGTTAATAATCTATTAAGAATTGGTCCAGTAGATTGATTCTCTTGACCTAATCTCATCATTTTTTTTACCTGCGAAAGGATTTGTCCTTCCCCTAAAACGAGACTATCGAGTCCTGCCGAGACTTTCATCAAATGCAAAACTGCTTCTTCCTGTCTAAAGCAAAAAAGATGTGGATTTAAATCTTCAAAAATAATTCCAGAATATTCTGATATGAATTCTTTAATAGATGAAATTCCAGTATTTTTATCCTTTACTAGCGCATATATTTCCAGCCTATTACAAGTACTTAAAATTGAAACCTCTAATACATCAGAGAAAGCTTTTAATGCTTTCAATGACTCTGTTATGGATTGGTCAGGAATACTTAACTTCTCACGCACTTCGACAGGTGCCGTGCGATGACTCAGTCCGACGACAACAATATGCATAAAATCAAAAGTAAATTTTTAAAGGCTGATACTCTTAGCACCATCTTTTATATGGACAGTATTTGTGAACCTTGCAGTACTATCTAATGTACTAATAACTAAACTACTTGTTCTAACACAATCCTTTTCAAATTTAACTCCGTCAAATAATAACCCATCAGTTATTCCACTTCCAGCGAAAACAACATTTTCTCCCGATGCCAATTCATTTGCTTCATAGATTTTATCTATATCTGTTATGCCCATTTCATTAAGACGTTTTATATTTCCTTCTTTTGTGTAATCAGCCCATTCAGAAGTTTGAGCGATTGCTGGATCATAAACTAGTTGTCCTTGAAAGTGTCCGCCGAGAGCTCTCATTGCAGCAGCTGAAATAACACCCTCTGGAGCTGCACCTATACCCATCAAGCAATGTGTTCCAGTTCCTGCAAAACCGCATGCAATCGCAGCTTGAACATCACCATCAGAAATCGGTTGTACTTTTGCACCACATCCTCGAATCTCTTTAATTAAATCTTTATGTCTAGTTCTATCCATTACAACTACAGTAAGCTCATCAATAGAAAGACCTAAGCAATCGCTTAGTATCTTCAAGTTTTCAGTAGCTGAATTTCTAATATCAACTTTACCTTTGGCCGCAGGAGGCGCTGCTAATTTGTTCATGTAAAAATCAGGAGCATTGAAAAGACCACCCGTATCAGAGGCAGCTAAAACAGCCATAGAACCTCTTTGATTATTCGCACAAAGATTAGTTCCTTCACAAGGATCTACTGCGAAGTCAACCCCTGGGCCACTTCCACTACCAACCTCTTCACCTATATAAAGCATGGGTGCTTCATCTCTTTCACCTTCTCCAATAACAATTTTCCCTTTCATTTCAATTTTGCCCATTCGCAATCTCATTGCTTCGACAGCTGCAGCATCAGCTTCATCTTTTTGACCAAGTCCTGTTAGTTTTGCTGAGGCAATAGCTGCTTGCTCTACAACTTCGAGAATTTCTTGAATTAAAGTTTGATTCACAATTAAATTTTGAGGTTTTTCTAAAAGGTTTTGAGTATGATCTCATATAAAATGCAATTTTTTATGAGAATTGTTATGTTAGTAAGCTTTTTTTAACTCATTACAGCTGTTACTTTATCAGGCCGTGACTTGAAATTAGGAATAAACAACTAAATATAGTATCTTTATTAAATATTTTAAAAATTAAATGACTGAGTCAAATCAAGAAAATTTAACTGGTGCAAATAGACCAATTCAAATAATTCCTTCAGTTTTACCAGCAGATTGGGCAAATATGGGGGCATGTGTGAAAGAGCTCGAGGAAGCTGGGGTAGATAGAATTCAATTTGATGTAATGGATGGGAATTTCGTACCAAATCTTACATTTGGTCCTGAAATGATTGATGCATGCAGGAAATATTGCAATGTCCCTTTTGAAACTCAATTAATGGTAAGCCAGTACAACTGTGAAACAATGCTTGAATCTTATGTAAATGCTACAAAAGGGGCAAATGGTGAACCAGGAGTAGTAATAGCTCATGCCGAAGCAAATATTCATTTGCATAGAGTTCTTGGAAGAATAAGAGATTTAGGAGGATCCCCTTCTGTTGCATTGAACCCTCATACTCCTTTTGAAATGATTAAAAACATAATGGATATGGTTGATCATGTTTTGGTTATGACAGTTAATCCAGGCTTTGGAGGACAAGCTTATATACCAACAATGCTTAATAAAATAAGAGAAATAAGAAACTTTATTATCGAAAAAAACTTAGATGTCGACATTGAAGTTGATGGGGGGATAAAAGCAAATTGGACTATTTCACAATGTGCCGATGCTGGTGCTAATTGTTTTATTGCAGGTAGCGGAATGTTTGCTTACCCAACATTAAAAGAAGGATGTGATGACTTGAGAAAAGTTGCGCAAGAAGCACAAAAAGGCAATGTTCTTTCAGAACCTCAATAAATATTCTGGATGATTAAGAAATCACTCAAATATCCATCCATAACTATGCAAACCTATTCCTAAAAAATTAACTCCTAAATAACATACTAAAACAACTAAAAAGCCTGTAGATGCTAATAACGCCGGTTTGCGTCCTTGCCAACCCTTGCTTATTCTCATGTGCAGATAAGCGGCATAAAACAACCATGAGATAAATGCCCATGTTTCTTTTGGATCCCAACTCCACCATGTGCCCCAGGCCTCATTAGCCCAAACTGCACCTGAAATTAAACCGAGAGTCAAAAGAACAAAACCTACCAATATAGAACGATAACTTAATGTATCTAATTCTTCTGAATGAGAAAACTCAATAGGTTCAACTAAATCATTTACGGGATAGCTATTTGAAAGTTTAAATCCTCCTATACCTGTAGAACTACTTCTGATTTGAAGTGGCTTATTTTTATTGATAAACAAAACGGACATTGAAAGTAAAGAACCTATTATTAATGCTGCATAACTAAGCATTACGACGCTAACATGCATTACTAGCCAACTAGACCTTAAAGCTGGAACTAAATTGGATGATAATTTCAAATCCTCAGGTAAAACAAAACAAGCAAAAGCCACAGTTAGTAACTCAATAGGTATAGCAATTGAGGGAATTATTGGAGCTTGGTATTCTCTTTCAACCAATAGTTGACCTAATGTGATACCCCAAGTAAGGAAATAAAGAGATTCATACAAATTGCTAATAGGAAAGTGCCCAGAAATTGACCACCTTAAAAGTAATTGTAATGTTATTAATAAGTTCACTAAAATCGTAATGAGTCTTACAGCAGCAGAAGACTTTTTTTTGAAAACTGCACCCAAAGATATTGGTAAGTTAATTAACAAAAAATAAAAAACTAAAAGACCTAAAACTGAAACTGGTTCATATATTAAATTTTTAAAAAAATTATCTAGTATCATTTCTAGAAATTTCTCGCGTTTTAATATTCAAAGACAACCAAATAATAATTAAAATCATTCTCATATGAGTAAATCTTTAATAATAAAGTTTTAATTTATTTAAAAAAAACATTTCAAAGATTGAAATTATCTCCTAGATAATACTTCTTGACTATTGGATTATCAGCTAATTCACTTGATGAACCGTAAGCTAAAATTTTTCCTTCACTTAATACATATGATTTATTAGTAATTAGAAGGGTTTCCCTCACATTATGGTCTGTAATAAGAATTCCCACCCCATCACTACTTAATTTTAAAATTAGTTTCTTTAGATCATTAACAGCTAGAGGATCTATCCCAGCAAAAGGTTCATCTAATAACAAATATTTAGGTCCTTTTCTGCCTACAGTGAGAGCCCTTGCAATTTCACACCTCCTCCTCTCTCCTCCTGAAAGTTGATAACCATAATTATCTACAAAGTTATTCAAATTAAATTCATTAATTAATTGTTCTCTTCTATTTCTTATCGCTGCTCTACTATAAGATGAATTTTGTAAAGCCAAATCTATATTATCCTTAACTGTGAGGTCTCTAAATATACTCGCTTCTTGAGTTAAGTACCCTAAACCAAGTCTTGATCTAATTGGGAGAGGAAGATTGGTTATATTTTTCCCATTCATTAAAATTTCACCTTTATCTGGTTTTATATTCCCAACTGCAAGATTAAAAGTTGTAGTTTTCCCAGCACCATTAGGTCCCATCAAACCTACAACTTGCCCTGGATTAACAGTTATGGAAACATCGCTTACAATAACCCTTCCTTTAATTGAAAAAGATACATTATGAATACTTAAGTTCATTTTCCTTGAGATCGATTAGTTTTCTTACTTTCTTGAAAAAAAAATTAAATACATAATAGTAATTTAATTGAAGATAAAGATATATTCATCAAAGAGGTTTCAAAAAAGGCTTATCTTTCTCATTTAATAGTTCTCTATATTGTAATTTCCTTAATAAATCTTCCAAACATTGGCAGAAGGATTCAAGATCAATCCCTAAATCAATCTTGGTTCTAGTTTTTATTCTGCCTAAACCCTCTCCAAGCAAAATAGTAGCTCCATTTAAATTACCTTTACTTAAGTGAAACTGAGAAACAGATACTTGTAAAATTCCTTGGATCACTTGTCTTTCGTCACCATCTACGGAATTCCATATTTCTTCAAAAGCATCATGAGCCTCGTACCATTCATGATTGTTAAAAAGATTTAAAGCTGTAATAAGGGAATCTTGAAAACTTTTTGCTCTTTCTTCTTTCATTAAAGCAATTACTAATTTTTTTTCTTTTTATTTATTTTTCTCATTCTTATTGAATCCGGTGTTACCTCTAGCATTTCATCTGAACCAATATATTCGAGTGCTCTTTCGAGAGTAATATCCACAGGTGACTGCAAAGTATCAAGTTCTTCTGCCCCTGCAGATCTCATATTAGTCAACTGCTTTGTTTTGCATATATTCAACTCAAGATCTTGAGGTCGATTATTCTCACCAATTATCATTCCTTTATAAACTTTAACTCCAGGTTTAATGAAATATACTCCCCTATCTTCAGCATTCTTTAAAGCATAAAATGTGGCTACACCTTCCTCAAAAGCTATAAGAACACCATTCCTTCTGGTTTCAAAGTCTCCTGTTTTAGGTTTATATTCATAAAACGAATGGCTCATGATACCTTCACCTCTGGTTATCCTTACAAATTCCCCACGAAATCCAATTAATCCTCTTGATGGCACTAGAAATTCTAATTGAGTTCTACCATCTGAACTTGTCTGCATGTTTTTCATCTCTGCCTTTCTAGATCCAAGTTTTTCAATACAAGAACCAACAGATACTTCAGGTACATCTAAAACCAAAGTCTCTATAGGCTCACATTCAACATTATCAATTTCCCTGAAAATTACTTGAGGTTGTGAGATTTGAAACTCAAAACCCTCTCTTCTCATAGTTTCAATCAATATCCCTAGATGTAATTCTCCTCTTCCTGAAACTGAGAACCTGTCAGGAGAATCAGTTTCTTCTACTCTCAGGGCAACATTTGTTAAAAGTTCCCTCTCCAATCTATTTTTTAATTGTCTACTAGTAACAAATTTCCCTTCCTTACCCGCGAATGGTGAATCATTGACAACAAAAGTCATATTTAAGGTTGGTTCATCAACTTTAATTAATGGAAGAGGATGAGGAGAATCTGGACATGCTATGGTCTCACCAATATTGACGTCATCGAAACCAGAAACAGCAACAATATCACCTGCAAATGCTTCATTTATATCAATTCTTTGTAATCCTTCAAATCCTAAAAGCTTACTAACCTTACCTTTAATAGTTTTTCCGTTTTCTTTAATTAAACTAGCCTGTTGGCCATTTTTTATAGTTCCATTGTGGATCTTCCCAATTACTATTCTGCCTAAGAAATCAGAATAGTCCAAAGTAGTTATTTGTAGCTGAAGAGGCTTATTAGAATCACCTACTGGAGGAGGAACGTGTCTAATAATAGCTTCAAAAAGAGGCATCATATTGTCACTATTAGATTCCATCTCTTCTTTTGCGAAACCAGATAAGCCACTCCCAAAAAGATAAGGGAAATCACATTGATCATCATCAGCACCTAACTCCAAAAACAAATCAAGGACCTTATCAATTGCTATTTCTGGTACTACTCGTGGTCTATCAATTTTATTTACAAAGACAATAGGCCTAAGTCCTTTTTCTAATGCTTTTTTTAAAACAAATCTTGTTTGAGGCATAGGTCCCTCATTTGCATCAACAATAAGCAGACAACCATCAACCATTCCCAAAACCCTTTCAACTTCTCCTCCAAAATCAGCATGTCCAGGTGTATCTATAATATTAATTCTGGTATCTTTGTAGTTAACTGCAGTATTTTTTGAAAGAATTGTTATCCCCCTTTCTCTTTCAAGATCATTTGAATCCATTACACATGTAGGGATAACTTCATTATCTCTAAATATTCCTGATTGAGATAACAATGCATCTACAAGAGTTGTCTTCCCATGATCTACGTGAGCAATAATTGCAACATTTCTAATTTCTTTTATCGAAGATGACATTTATAGAATTTATATAAATATTAGATTGACCTTATTAAGGCTAACTCAAAGTATGCTTATTATGAGAATTTTCTCTTTAAGACTTTGAAAAATATAATTTATTGAATAATTAAATTAATCAATTAGATTTATAATTTTCTATTTGAGCTTTCAAAAACTTTTAATGCTTCAATTGACCCCTCATATCTCCAATGCCAGGGTTCGTAATCTATATATTTATTATCTTTATTGAACGATAACTTAAAGTGAAACTTAGCTGCATTTTTTATTAACCATCTAAAGGCGTCAGTATTTTCGAAGTCGGTTTCAAAGTCTGTCTCTCTTTGAGTAGCATCACCAATATCAATTGCAAAACCTGTACTATGTTCGGAATACCCCGGGGGGGCTGAAACTCTAGCTCTTTCTGCAGCTTCTTGATATCTAATAGATTTTAAAGAATAAAAGATATCGTTTTGCAAATTTATTGATCTATAACCACTCAAGAATACTAAAAATATACCATCCTTTTTGGCTTCTTCTCTCATCTTTAGTAGAGAATCGCGCATATCCATATGAACTTCAATATTAGGCTCAATTAAAACTAGTTTCTCCTTAGAAATTTCCGCATAGGGTAAATGACCTAAAATTCTATGATCGTGATTTATCTGAGCCTGAAAATTGAGATTATCAAGAGATCCTATCTCTATATTTTTAATTAATCGCAATGCAGCGAGAGAAAAGATAAGAAAAAGAAATGGAGAAAATATTAATAGTTTTTTTAATAATGTTGAATTTGGATTATTTAGGTAAGTTCTTTTGGCAAGTGGTATATCAAATTGATCGATATCTTT
>MWOY01000117.1 GCA_002026015.1 Prochlorococcus sp. HOT208_60m_808G21
ACTTTCAAACCGATTCCAGGTAGATTTAAAGACTATATAGGATTACCAAAACCCAATGGATATCAGTCCTTACACACTTCTGTGATTGGAAGACATCGACCTATTGAAGTTCAAATTAGAACTACTTCGATGCATCAAATTGCTGAATATGGTATAGCCGCTCATTGGCAATACAAAGAGGGTGGTTCTCCTGCTAAAAGTAATGCCGAGAGATTTAATTGGCTAAGACAATTAGTAGAATGGCAACAAGAAGGAAATGAAAGGGATCATAATGATTATTTAGCTTCAATTAAAGAAGATTTATTTGATGAAGAAGTATTTGTTATTACTCCAAAAGGAGATGTTGTTGGTTTAAGGAAAGGATCTACCGCAATAGATTTCGCCTACAGAATCCATTCTGAAGTTGGAAATCACTGTAATGGAATAAGAATTAATGAAAAGCTTTCTCCATTATCTACAGCACTTCAAAATGGTGACTTCATAGAAATTTTGACAAGTAATAATGCTACTCCAAGCTTGGATTGGCTGAACTTTGTAGTTACGCCAACTGCTAAAAATAGAATTCGCCAATGGTATAAGAAAAGCCATCGTGATGAAACGATTAAAAGAGGTAGAGATTTACTTGAAAAAGAAGTAGGGAGAAACGGTTTTGAAGCATTACTTTCTAGTGAAGCCATGAAAAAAGTTGCAAATCGATGCAATTTAAAAACTACTGAAGACCTTCTTGCATCTCTTGGTTTTGGTGGTTTAACTTTGCATCAAGTATTAAACAGACTGAGAGAAGAAATAAAATTACAGACAGAAGATGTAAAAAATGATTCTGACTCTGAAATAGCAAAATCTCTTAAAAGTAATAATAATTTATCCACTAATCAATCTAATGTAGTAGCTAAATCACCAATTTCTGGGATAGAAGGTCTCGATTACAGAATAGGTAAATGCTGTGCCCCACTCCCAGGCGAGGATATTATCGGAACGGTGTCGCTCGGCAACCATGGGATAACTATACATAGGAAAGATTGTGAAAATGTAATACCAATTCCAATAGAGAGAAGATTACCTGTCGGTTGGAATCAAGATAATAAAACTGGCGATAATAAGTTTCCAATTCAGCTACGAATAGAAGTAATTGATCGAGTTGGAGTTCTTAAAGATATTCTTATGCGGTTATCTGATAAAGGTATAAACGTTAGCGATGCCAATGTTAAAACTGCTCATGGTAAACCAGCTATTATAAATCTTTGTGTAGGTCTTGAAAGTTATAATCAACTTCACAAAACAATTGAACAAATTAAATCAATGGCAGATGTTTTAGATATTGCCAGAGTTGGACAAAGTTAATTTTAAAATCAGATTAATCTATCTTTTACTTTTTATCTTGTAGATAAAGAAAACAATACTGCCGCAAATCAAAGCTAATAAAATACCCACACAAGATGAACCTAAGAGTAATTTTAGTGAAAAAATTCTACCTTGATTCCATAAGTCATCAATAACTAAACTTTTTTCAAGAATTTTATTAGAAGGATTATTTAAAAAAATCGAACCAACTTTATAGTTAAAATAATAAAGTGGAATATAAGTAAAAGGGTTGCTGATCCAGGTACCAATTGCAGCTAGCACAATATTTCCCTTAGCTATTTTCGCAAAAAATACCCCTATTAAAGTCTGAAACCCAAAAAAAGGAAAGCAACCACTAAATACCCCTATAGCTAAACCTTTAGCATTAAAGAAAGGACTTCCATTCTGATTCCTAAATAATGATAGAATTCTCTTATAGGTAATATCTCTTTTAAATCTCATTCAGAAAGAAAATTTCAAAATTAAATTCTTGATAATCTTACTTAATTATCCATAACAAAGCGAGAGATGGATTCGATAGTTACTACAGAAGATACGATAGCCGCAATTGCTTCAGCTATAAGTATTGGAAAGGGAGGAGTTGCGATAATAAGAGTATCAGGGAAAGACGCAATAAATTCTTGCAAAAAGATTGTTCAAACTAAATCTAAATATGCATGGGAATCACATAGGGTTTTTCATGGTTTTATTCAGGAAAATAAACAAAATAAATTTATAGATGAGGTTTTAATTTTAGTTATGAAATCACCAAATAGCTTCACAGGAGAGGATGTAGTTGAACTTCATTGCCATGGCGGAATTATCATAGTAAATAAAGTTTTAAAGATATTATTATCTAGTAATTCTAGAGTTAGACTTGCAAACCCAGGAGAATTTAGTCAAAGAGCTTTTCTTAATGGAAAAATAGACCTTACTCAAGCCGAGTCGATTAATCAATTAATTAATGCAAGCAATACCAGATCAGCAGAATTAGCATTTAGCGGGGTTCAAGGAGAAATAAAGAAAAAAATTGATGATATTAAAAATGACCTTATAAATCAACTTTGCGAAATAGAAGCGAGAGTTGATTTTGAAGAAGACTTCACAGATTTTGATTACACCAAATATCTAAAAAACATTAAAAAAGTAAAAGAAAAAATTGAATTACTAATAGAAAATGCAAAAAGAAATTCATATATTCACAATGGAATATCCATTGCGCTTATAGGTAAAACAAATGTTGGTAAAAGCTCTTTATTAAATTTGCTTGCAAAAAAAGAGAAAGCAATCGTAACTAATATTCCTGGAACAACTAGAGATGTTATTGAAGTTAATTTAACTATTAATGATATTCCAATGAAAATAATTGATACTGCTGGCATAAGAGAAACTCATGAACAAATTGAAAGTATTGGAATTAAAAAAAGTTTTGAGAAAATAAAAGAGTCAGATTTTATAATTTATATTTATAGTCTTGAAGAAGGATTTAATGAAGAAGACAAAAAAATAATACAAGAAATTCCCAAAGAAAAATTAATTACTATTTTGGGCAATAAAAAAGATTTAATTGATTGCAAAAATATTAATTCAAATGAGTTAAAAAACACAATTCTTATGAGTATTAAAAATAATTATGGTGAAAGATTATTAATAGAAACAATCATAAAAAAGTGCGGCTTAAAACAAGTAGAAAATATCAATATATTTTTAAACGAAAGACATCTAACAAATTTGTCTGCTTGCTTATCTAATTTAAATGATACTGATGAAATAATTGAAAATAAATTGCCATTTGATTTGTTATCAATTGAACTAAGAGATGGAATTCAAAACTTATCTAAAATAACTGGTCAAGAATTAACAGAAGAACTTCTAGATAATATTTTTTCTAAGTTTTGTATTGGTAAATAAATTTGAGTTAAATTACATAGTGATATATAGTTGATTCTCTAACTTTAGTTTAATTTTTATTAATTAATTATTTTTTAGTTTAGTGGATTTAAATACTCCAAAAATAAGGAAAATCATTGATAATTGGATCGATGAAGATATAGGTAGGGGAGATCTTACAAGTCCCTCTATTACAGAAGAGAATGGTAATGCATATTGGATTGCAAAAGAGGAGGGTATATTCTGTGGGGTTGAAATTATAAAAGAAATTTTTAGAAAAATTGATTTAAAAATCATTCCAAAATTTAATATCACTGATGGAGATAAATTTGTTAAAGATCAAAAACTCCTAGAAATATATGGACCTTCAAAAAGTTTACTCGCTAGTGAAAGGATCAGCTTAAATATAGCAATGCATTTATCGGGAATATCAACATATACAAAGAATCTTACAGATAAATTAGAAGGCACAAATATAAAATTAGCAGATACTAGGAAAACGACTCCTGGCTTAAGAATATTTGAAAAATATGCATTCAAATGCGGAGGTGGGGTGAATCATAGAATGGGATTATACGATGCTGCTATGATCAAAGAAAATCATATTGCATGGACAGATAATCTTAAGAATGCAGTACAAAAAATTCGCCTAAATTCGCCTTTTACAACTCATATCATAATTGAAGCTGAGAATATAGAACAGGCAAAAGAAGCAGTATTAGCAGGAGCGGATAGTGTCTTACTAGATGAACTTAGTCCTGAAACAATCAAAAAAAGCATTCAAGAATTAAGAGATTTATCAATTAATAGCCAAAAAAAAGAAGTCAATAAAAATTTGATAATAGAAGTTTCTGGAATAAACCCTCAAGAAATTAGTAAATATCTAATAAAAGGTATTGATTTGATTTCAACAAGTTCTTCAATCACCAAAAGTAATTGGATTGATTTGAGTATGCGTTATATTAATTAATCATATAGATAAATAATTGAATAATTAATGCTAATCATTTTTAAAGAATTAACAAAACAATTTGAACAATCTCTTTTAGATAGTCTTGAAAAAAATGATAAAAAAGGAGAATTCGAAATTCTTAGAAAAAATTTAATTACACAATCATCAAAAGAGGAATTTGGTGATTATCAATGTAATGTTTGTTTAAGTTTATCTAAAATATATAAAAAGAATCCAAGAGATATTTCTAATGATTTTGTTAACCTTTTAAATAAAAATAAAAGCATAGCAAAATTATGTAAAAGTCTAGAAATAGCTGGACCTGGATTTATAAATATTAAATTAAAAGATGAAGTTCTAATAAATGAAATTAAGTCAAATATTCAATGCAATAGGGCTGGCATACCTCTAATTAGAAAAGATTTAGATAGTAGTTTTTCCAATAAAGTTATTGTAGATTTTTCTAGTCCTAATATTGCTAAAGAAATGCATGTAGGGCATTTAAGATCAACAATAATAGGAGATTCAATATCCAGAATTTTCGAGTTAAGAGGTTATGAAGTATTAAGACTCAATCATGTTGGTGATTGGGGGACACAATTTGGCATGCTTATAACTCAGCTCAAAGATTTATATTCAAATGACCTAGAAGAAATAGGAAAGATCAAGATAAGTGATTTAGTTGAATTTTATAAAGAATCAAAAAAAAGATTTGATAACGAATCTGAATTCCAAAAAAGATCTAGAAAGGAAGTAGTTAAGTTACAAAGTGGAGATATTAAATCGATCCAAGCCTGGAAATTATTATGTGATCAATCGAGAAAGGAATTTGATGAAATCTATAAAAATTTAAAAATAAAAATAGAAGAAAGAGGTGAATCTTTTTATAATCCCTTCTTAAAATTAGTTATTGATGATTTGCATTTAAAAAAAATATTAGTAGAAGATCAAGGAGCAAAATGTGTATTTTTAGATGGTATGACTAATAAAGAAGGCAAACCTTTACCGCTAATTATTCAAAAAAAAGATGGAGGTTTTAATTATGCCACAACAGATCTTGCTGCTATAAGATACAGATTCAATAAACCTCCTAATGGCGATGATGCTTCAAGAATTATTTATGTAACTGATCATGGGCAAGCAAATCATTTTGCTGGAGTTTTTCAAGTCGCAAAAAAAGCAAAATGGATCCCAGAAAATTGTCAAGTAGACCATGTCCCTTTTGGGTTAGTTCAAGGAATTGATGGCAAAAAACTAAAGACAAGAGAAGGTGAAACGATACGCCTAAAAGATTTATTAAATGAAGCAGTTAGAAGAGCAAAAGAAGATTTATTGAAAAGATTAGAAGATGAAGATCGTTATGAGACCGAAGAGTTTATAGCAAATACTTCAAGAATTATTGGATTAGGAGCTGTTAAGTATGCAGATTTAAGTCAAAATAGGATTACCAATTATCAATTTAGTTTTGATAAAATGCTTTCCCTTAATGGTAATACTGCTCCTTATTTGTTATATACACTTGTAAGAATTTTAGGAATTAAAAGAAAAAATGATTTTGTTTATGACTCTAAAGATTTTCAGTACGTAAATTATGAACATAAATCTGAGTGGAAACTTATCAGAAAATTACTTAAGTTCGATGAAGTCATAATTTCTATTGAAAAAGACTTAATGCCAAATAGATTATGCAATTATCTGTTCGAGTTATGTCAGACTTTTAATAGATTCTATGATCAAGTTCCAATCCTCAAAGAAGAAAAAAACATAAAAATTTCTAGGCTTAATTTATGTGACCTAACTGCAAAAACACTAAAATTAAGCTTAGAGCTTTTAGGAATTGAAACTTTAGAAAGAATGTAATGAATGATTTTGATCCATTAAATAATCTTTTCCCAAAACCAAGAGAAGAAATAATAAATATGCAGTCTTACTCTGCACCTTTAGAAAATAGAAGAGATTTACTCCGCTTAGACTTTAATGAAAATACTTTAGGTCCAAGTCCTAAGGTTTTAGAGGCACTACAAGCGATAAAATTAGATGAGATTTCAATTTATCCAGAATATAATTTTTTAAAAAAATTTTTATGTGATAAATATCTTGATTCAAGAAAATTTGGTAATGATGAAATCGGAATTTTCAATGGAGCAGATGCAGCAATAAATGCAATTTTCAATTGCTTTGGAGAAAAAGATCAAATATTTCTAACCACAAATCCAACTTTTGGTTACTATTCTCCTTGTGCAGAAATTCGAGGAATGAAAAAAATAAGTTGTTCTTACATTGGAGAAAATTTTCTATTCCCCATCGAAGAATTTAGGGAAAAAATAATAAAGCATAATCCAAGGTTAATATTTATTTGCAATCCAAATAATCCAACAGGAACTGTTCTAAGCTCTCATGAAATAATTAATTTAGCCAATATCAATAACGATTCATTAATAGTTGTTGATGAACTATATGAAAAATTTAATGGAGATAGTCTTCTTGAATCGATAGATTTTGAAAAGAATAAAAATATACTAATAATCCAATCTCTTTCGAAAACTGCAGGTCTAGCTGGTTTAAGAATAGGTTTTACTTTTGGCAATAAAAGTTTAATTCAGTACATTAATAAAGTTACAGGACCATATGATGTAAACAGCTTTGCTATAACAGCTGCATTAGCAGCACTTAAAGACAAATCATATATTGATAATTATGTTTTAGAAGTAAAAAAGGCGAGGGAATGGATTTTAAATAAATTTAAATCAACAAAAATCAGAACTCACTTTAGTGGAGGTAATTATTTCTTAATTTGGCCAAAAAAAGATCCTAATATCTTAATACAACAGATGAGAGAAAAAGGTATTCTTATTAGAAGTATGGAAAACAAAAAAGATATCGGTAATTCAATAAGGGTTAGTATTGGAACTAAAGAACAAATGATTTTTTTCTGGGACAATTATAAGGTATTAGATTTAAAAATTAATTACTGAAAATATAAATTGTATTTTGATCGATTCTTTTAGGTTTTATTTGAAAATCTTTTCCAACATATTTTACTTTAAAATCTTTCATATTTTCAATAAATAAATCAGCATTTGAGAAATCACATTCTTTATTAATTTTTTTGCCGCGTTCAAAGTGAACAGGAATAACTACTTTAGGTTTTAAGATTTTAACTATTTTTGAGGCTTCTTTACCATTGTAAGATTTTATTCCTCCTCCAATTGAAATAAACAATATATCTGGACTAGACAAAATAATTTGACTGTTTATATCAATATCACCAGCAGCTCCTCCCATATGAACAATTTTAAGATCATTCTGCTCCCAACTCCAAACAGTTGCCATCCCAAATCTTCTTCCATCTACTCTGTCATGTGGTACAGAAATTCCATTTAATAAAATATCCTCAAATTGATAGATTCCTGGCTCAACGAACATTAATTGATCATTAGGGTTATGTCCCTCATCTGGAAGCCTAGAACTAGCCAAAATAAAATCTACGTTGACTTCTTTTGGCTCCTTTAAATTACTTGCACAACCTATTGCTTTAAAGGGATTTATAAGAATAGATTTATCTGCACTAGTAATTAAAAAACTACTATGTCCCAAACTTTTTATTCCTAAATTCCTTGCCAATAATGAGGGAGGTAAAAAAGAGGTAACTAATATTAAAAATAAAAAGTTTTTAATTTGAGAAATCATAATATTAATTTTTTTTATTTTACTTTTGTTCAGCCATTTTTAGAAAATTACTAATTAATTTATGACCAAATTGTGTCAACACACTTTCAGGATGGAACTGCACCCCATGTAAATGTTTATATTCTTTATGAGAGATAGCCATAATAGTTGAGTCTTCTAAAGTCGCAGTTATGTCAAAACAAGATGGTAAAGAACTTGAATCAACAATAAGACTATGGTATCTAGTAGCCACAAATGGAGTCTCGATATTTTCAAACAATCCTTTTTGATTATGAAAAATTTTGGATGTCTTTCCATGCATAAGTTCTTTCCCAACTATAACTTTACCTCCAAAAGCTTGGGCCAAAGCTTGATGACCTAAACAAACTCCCAATGTCGGAATAGTTTTAGATAATTTTTTTAGTATTGGCAGACAAATTCCAGATTGATCTGGATTGCCTGGACCTGGAGATAATAGAATACCACTAGGATCTAGTTTGATAATTTCTTCTAAAGTAATTTCATCATTTCTTTTAACTATTAATTCTTTAGTTATTTCATGCTCAACTGAAAGTTCTCCTAAATATTGAACAAGGTTATAAGTAAAACTATCGTAATTATCAATAACAAGAAACATATTTATATGGATTTAAAATAACAACTTAATTTTAGGAACAAAGATATATACAGCAATAATAACAGAATTAATGGAAGCTAATAGTACTGCACCTGCAGAAGTATCTTTTGAAATTTTAGCCAAAAAACTAAATTCTTTTTTCATTATTAAATCAACAATTGATTCAATAGATGTATTCAATATTTCTAATATTAAAACAGACATTATTGTTGCAATCAAAATAATATAATTAATTAGACTAATTTTGAGAAAAAAACCAATTATGAAACTTGTAACTGCAAAAATTAATTGAATTTTAAAATTTCTTGAAGTTTTTAATACATAACTAATACCACTTAAAGCATACTTAAAACTTACAAATACATTACTAGAAGTTTTGTATGATTCTTTTCTATTTTCTAAATAGTTTGTTTTTTTTTCCATTGATTTTTAATCTAATTGAGTAATTAAATATTCTTGGAAATTTAACATATTTTCTAAATCATGCTCATTATTATGTTCCCATCCCAAAAGATGTAAAAATCCATGACTAGCCAACCAGATCATCTCTCTATAGATTGAATGTTTATATTCATAAGATTGTTCAAGTGCCATCTCTAATGATATAAAAATATCTCCCAACTCTATATGATCTAAATTCTTTAGCGATTGATCAGAAATAATAGGAAAAGATAGAACATCAGTTGGACCATTTTTTTGCATCCATTTCTTATTTAAAGAAGCAATTTCTTGATTAGATATTATCTGTAGACCTAATGAAAAAGATTTTTTTTCAAAAATATAATTCGGTAATTCATAATCCTTTTTTTTCAATATTATATTTATCCAATATGAAAAAACTCTCTCCCAAAAAATAGATTCAAAAATAAGCAAACTTTTAGTATCTTTTAACTTATTTGAAAATTGAGAAAAATCATTACATTGAAAAACCAAATCCAAATTTATTTCAGAAATAATTTTTTCTGTCATAGATTCTTACACAGGAATATTAGGCTTACCTAATGTGGCTACAAGTATTAGTATCCCAATTAAAACTAGAAAGGTTATTGAAAAATGAGAAATACTTTTTGAACCCTTCCTTACCATATTTCTCATAGCAAGCTTTATAAAGCTTGGAGGAGCAACTTTTTTTTCTATATTTTCGTTTTTATTTTTCATTAGTTATTCAATAGATTCGTTAGAAGAAATATTCATGCGTAATAATTCATGAATAAATTGTTCAAGTCCACCATCTAAAACACTATCTAAGTCTTTAGTCTCCTTCATAGTCCTAAGATCTTTTACCATTTGATAGGGATGGAAAACATAATTTCTTATTTGATTGCCCCATGCAGCTTCCACAATATCACCTTTAATATCAGCAACTTCTGCAGCTCGTTGTTCTTTAGCAATCACTAGTAGTTTAGACTTAAGAAGTAACATAGCTTTTTCTTTATTTTGTAATTGAGATCTTTCTTGGGTACATCTTACTGAAATCCCTGAAGGCAAATGAACAATTCTCACCGCTGTTTCTACTTTATTAACATTTTGTCCTCCCGCTCCACCAGATCTACTCGTTGTAATTTCTAAATCTTTTTCAGGTATATCAAGTGAAATATTGTCATCTAATTTTGGCATAACCTCAACCCCAGCAAAGCTGGTTTGTCTTTTACCATTAGCATTGAAAGGAGAAATTCTTACTAATCTATGAGTTCCTTTTTCATGTTGTAGATATCCGTATGCATATTTTCCATCAATTTCAAACGTTACACTTTTAATACCTGCTTCTTCTCCTTGAGATAATTCATTAATGACGAGGCTCATTTGATTATTATCGGCCCATCTTGAATACATTCTCAATAAGATCTCTACCCAGTCCTGCGCATCTGTTCCACCCGCACCTGCATTAATAGAAACTACTGCTCCTTCCTTATCGTATTCACCACATAACAATCTTTCAAATTCCCATTTATCTAAATTCTCTCTTAATTTCTTTAAGCCCTGCTTGGATTCCAAAATCATTTCCTCTTCTGGTTCTAAAGAATAAAGCTCAAGAGAGGCATTAGCATCAGAAATAAAAGTTTTCCATTTATCCAACAAATCGAGTTGAGACTTAACATCATCAAGGATTAACATTTGTTTTTTCGCTTCTTCTTGATTCTCCCAAAATTCAGGCTGAGCAGAAATTTGCTCTAACTCTCTCCTTTTCGCTTTTAATCTTGGAACGTCAAAGACAATCCTGAGCATTACCCAGGCGCTCTGTTAGTTCCGAAAGATCTTTTTTGAAATCTGTAATATCTATCAAAATAGAATTTGATCGTTATTTATAATCTAACAGGCACTTTTGTTTAATAGTATAAACTAAGTATTATTTTAAAAAAATGTCCAAAGTTGAAATTTATACTTGGCAATATTGCCCATTCTGTATCCGAGCAAAATCCCTACTCAAGAAAAAAAATATAAATTTTACAGAATATAAGATTGATGGTGATGAAAATGCCAGAGCATTGATGACTGAAAGAGCTGATGGTAGAAGAACATTACCACAAATATTCATAGATAACGAGGGTATTGGAGGCTGCGATGATCTATACACATTAGAAAATGAAAATAAATTAGACCCATTATTAGGCTAGATCTTATGAAATTTCTATTCGTAATCGATCCAATAAAAAATATAAACCCCTTAAAAGATTCATCTGCTGCTTTAATGCAAGCATCATCCAAAAAAAATATTGAAATCTGGAGTTGTACTCCTCAAGACCTTGAAGCAAGAGGTGATGAAGTATGGGCTTCTTCGGTAAAAGTTGAGGTCAATCCGTGGATTTCTTTAAAAGAGAATGATTGCATCCCTCTCGCAGAATTTAATTGCATTTGGATGAGAAAAGATCCTCCTGTAAATGAGGCTTATTTGTATGCAACACATCTTTTAGAAGTTGCAGAAAGAAAAGGAGTAAAAGTAATTAACAAACCTTCTTCATTAAGAGCATGGAATGAAAAGTTAGGTGCTTTGAGATACAGTCACTTAATGGCACCTACAATAGTTGCGAGTAAGGTAAAAGATCTTATTAATTTTGCAAATATAAATAATGAAGTAGTCATAAAACCTCTAGGAGGAAAAGGTGGTCAAGGTGTTATTAGGATAAATAAAAATTCTCCAGGAATTAAATCAATCATTGAATTAATCACTTCTCAAGAAGAATTACCCGTTATGATGCAAAAATTTATTCCTGAAGTCATAGATGGTGATAAAAGAATAATTATCGTAAATGGTGAAGCAATTGGATCTATAAATAGGATTCCTCAAGGAGGCGATTTTAGGAGTAACTTAGCGATGGGAGGGAAAGCTGAACCAACATTATTAACAGAAAAAGAAAAAAGTATCTGCTCAGAATTATCTCAACACTTCAAAGATGAAGGTTTATTTTTTGTAGGTATTGATGTAATAAATGGAATGCTGAGCGAGATTAACGTTACAAGTCCAACAGGTTTAAGAGAAATAGAAAATTTATCAAATAAGAATGTTTCAGTGGAAGTAATTGAAAAATTAGTGGAAATTATTTAGGATTTTTAGCGAAAAATATTTGTTTTACTATAGATTCAAATTTTAACTTAATCTCATCTATTTCTTTATCTAAAACTGAACCTGAAACTATACCTGAACCGGCAGTAAATTCAATATTTTCTTCAATATATCTTGCGCCTCTTATTGCTAAAAGAAATGATGCATTTCCTGATGCATCAACCCAACCCATTGGAGAAGCATAATTTCCTCTAGGAAAAGACTCAAGAGTATTTATCCAATCCAATGCTGCATTTTTAGGGTATCCACAAACAGCCGGAGATGGGTGTAAACTTTCAAGTAATTCAAAAGGACATATATTTTCAACTTTCGAGAAAATGAGTGTTTGCAAATGAGAAATATCTCCAAATGAATTTACCCTGATATCACTTTTTTTAAAGTTTTTTATTTTTGAAACTTCTAAACATTTAATCAAATACTGTGTTACGTAATTATGTTCCTTTAAGTCTTTAGGACTTTTTAGTAGTTTCTTAAAATTTGAATTAGTAGAGATAGTTCCAGCAAGAGCCTCCAAAGTTAAATTAGGTTTAGTAAAAGAAAATAATTTTTCTGGAGATGCTCCAAACAAAATATCCTTACTATTTCTTTTCCAAACGTATCTGCATGTATTTGAATGATTCTTTTTTAATCTTTTTAAAATTTCTACTAAATCTAATTTATTTTTAAATTTTATTTTAACCCTATTCGCTAAAACTATCTTTTCGAGAATACCTTTTTCTACTAATTGAATTCCTTTATTTACTAATTTTTTCAAATTTGTATTAGAAGTTTCTAAGGAGTGCAAGAAATCATCAATAATAGGAAAATCAAAACTAGTTTTTAAGCCAGATAATTTGATTAATTCTTGCTCAGAATTAATAACTTGATTTCTAATTGTCCATATTTCTTCAATTAATGTTCTTAATGATGATTTACCTTCAACATGACCATTGATTCTTAACCAGCAATTCTTATCACTTTTAGTAATTAATATTTTTGGCAAGATGGCTTCCAAACTAGGGATATCTGAAGGTAAATTCTTATTATTCAAATTTTCAGAGAAAGAAAATAGATAAATTATTTTTGAAAGTGCAGAATTATGCGATTCATTAGTTAAGTTAATTAAATTTTTAAAATTCTCAGAAT
Organism: Prochlorococcus sp. HOT208_60m_808G21; assembly: GCA_002026015.1. Classification (GTDB taxonomy): domain Bacteria; phylum Cyanobacteriota; class Cyanobacteriia; order PCC-6307; family Cyanobiaceae; genus Prochlorococcus_A. The sequence continues at coordinate 13,177 of MWOY01000117.1, forward strand.
TAAACTCTTTTGCTACCTCAAATCTTTTTGGACCGTCCAGAGTAACATATTTACACTTCTCGAAAGCTATATATGAAATGCCATCAGATTCCTCCCAAAATGAAGAAAAAGGATATTTATTTATTAACAATTCATAAACTTGAAATAAATCAATATAAGGAATCTCAACACAAATACTTACTAATCCAGAATTTTCAACTTTCTTATCGAAAGAGGAAAATACATCTTTTAAAAAATCTGTTAAATTTAAATCATTTTTCATTACTTATTGAAAATAACTAAAAATCATGCAATAAAGTAAAAAATGTAACTCAATTTATAAACTACATTTAATAATTATCTAATTTTGTGTGTTAATTAAAAATGGAAGAAGATAAAAAAAAATTATGGAAACAAGCAATAAAATGGCCTCTTTATTCTGTTGCAATACTTCCAGTTTTAGTAACAGGAGCTTATTTGCTCAATCAATATGAAAAGGTAAAAATTTTTAATCTGATTGCATTTACTTTAGCTGCAATTTTGATATTACTTTGGGAAAATCTAACTAATGATTTATTCGACGCAGAAACAGGAATCGATGAATTTAAATTCCATTCAATTGTAAATCTTGTAAAAAATAAAAAAATAATTTCATTTATTGCATATACATCTTTAGTTATTGGTTTATTAATAATTTCAATTATTTCAGTATCAACAAGTATAAATATTTTGATTTTGGTGGCAGCTTGCTGCTTCTTAGGATATTTATATCAAGGTCCTCCTTTTAGATTTGGCTATAAAGGTTTAGGAGAACCATTATGTTGGCTCGCATTTGGACCTTTTGCTTACTCTGCAGTCTTAATTGCGTTAAATCCATCAAATATTTTCTTTGAAGATATTCCATGGAAAGTTTCCTTATTACTTGGTTCAGGACCTTCCTTGGCAACAACTCTCGTATTATTTTGTTCTCATTTTCATCAAATTTCTGAAGATAAAAAGCATGGGAAAAATTCACCTTTAGTTCGCTTAGGGGCAAAAAAAGGTTCTCAATTTGTGCCTTGGATAATTTTTACAATATATATTTTTCAACTTTTCACTATAGTTAATAGATTTATTCCAGTGTTTTGCATCCTTTATTTGATTAGTTTCCCTCAAGCAATAAGACTTATAAATTTATTAAGGTCTTCATACAAAAACCCTAGTGAAATAAAAAATTGTAAATTCATCGCAATAAAATTTCAAACTCTTAATGGAATTGGCTTAATCACAGGATTAATATTGAATTACTTGCTTAATAAATGAACTTAATCTTTGAAAAAAAATCTTATAGCTTTAAGTTATCCGCCAAATTAGAAAATTCTAAAACCACTTACCATACAAAATCGGGTTGGATAATTAAATTAACAAGTAATGATAAAAAAATTGGGTTTGGAGAAGTTTCACCGCTTCATAAAGAAGACTTAAAAAATTGTGCGAAACAACTAGATATGATCCCTTCGTATTTAGAAGTATTTAATTTATCTGAGCAAATAAATATTTTCCACCCATGCATTCAATCTGCAATAAATTCTGCCTTAGCCGAAATAAATGGAAAAATAATTTTTAAAGAAAACTACTACTTTGATGAAATTGATAAAACAGCCATATTGTTAAATCATGAAAATGTAGTTTCAGATCTAAATGAAATTAAAAAAAGACAATCTGATATTGGAAAATCATTGACCATAAAATGGAAAGTAGCATTAAAAAATAATCATGAGGAAGAAGCAAGTTTAGAAGAAATTTTAAGCCAAATAGGCAATAATATTAAGTTAAGAATAGATGCTAATGGTTCTTGGGGAAGGGAGATAGCTAATAGATGGGCTGATATTTTGAAAGATAACAAAAATATAGATTGGTTAGAACAACCTCTCTGTGTTGATGATATTGATGGACTGACAGAACTCAATAAAAAAATTCCTATAGCCTTAGACGAATCACTTTTAAAATTTCCAAATTTGATTGATGAGTGGAAAGGTTGGCAAATTAGAAGGCCCTCTCAAGAAAATAATCCAGTTAAGCTTTTAAGAGAATTAGAAAATAAAAAAGCTTTAATATCTATAAGCACCTCATTTGAAACTGGTATAGGGATGAGATGGCTTTATCATTTGTCGTCTCTACAATTAAAAGGACCAACTCCAAAAGTTCCTGGTTTAGCAATGAATAAATTCCCTAATTCTTTTCTATTTTTAAATGAAGCAAAAAAGATATGGGATCAACTATGAAAAATAAAATTCATACTATTGAAGTTGACAATAACGAAACTCAATCTGTAGAGAAAATTATTGAAAAAATTAGAGAGAATAAAATTATTTATGTAAAAAACAAATTTTATGAAGACAAAGATTTATTAGATTCAATTACTGAGAATGGTCCAGCAATTATCTTAAACAGTAGTGGTAGTTCTGGAAAACCGAGAAAATGTTTTCACCATTTAGATAATCTTAAATTATCTGCAGCTACATCAGGTCAATGGCTAATAGAGCAAGGATTTGAATTGCAAAACTGCTTAATTTTAAATACTTTACCCCTGAACCATATAAGTGGATTAATGCCAATTTTTAGAAGTCAATCTTGGGGATGTGCTTGTATTAATATTTCTCCGAATTTATTAAAAAAAACTCGAGAACTTTTACTTTTCACAATTAAATCTAAAAAAAACAAAAAACACTTGATTACGTCATTAGTACCTACTCAATTAAAAAGACTTTTAGCTCTAAAAGATGGAATTAGTTGGCTGAAAATTTTTGATCTAATTTGGGTAGGTGGAGCTTCAATTTCAGACGAAACTGCAAAACAATGTATAAAAGAAAAAATAAAATTAGCACCTTGTTACGGCTCAACTGAAACAGCAGCAATGGTTACGAGTTTAAAACCAAAAGAATTCTTAATGGGTTTAAAAAATGTTGGAGAAATACTACCTGATACAAAAATAAGAATTAATGCAAAAGGATTAATCGAGATAAAATCAGCCAGAATTGGAATCGAAATAATAGACTCTTCAAAAACTGAAAACTTCAAGAATAAAAATGGGTGGTGGCAAACCGGCGATTTAGGTGAAATTAATCAGATCAATAATTCTTTATATTTAAACTTTCTTGGAAGAAGTGATAACGCTTTTAATTCAGGAGGCGAAATCGTTTTCCCAAAAGTAATTGAATCTCGATTAAATGATTTTATTATGAAAGAAAATATCCCAATTAATAAATTCAATATTTCAAAAGTATCGGACAAATTATGGGGAAATAAAATTAAAATAATTGTTGAATATGAAGAACATACAAATCATGAAAATATTGAAAATTCATTAAATTTATTAAAAAAATTTTCTCAAAGTTGGCCTAAACATGAAAAACCTGAAAAGTGGATTGTTAAAAATAAAAATACCAGTACAGAAAAAATAAACTATAAATTTAAAAAATAATAATTAGCATTCTTTTAAATTTGTACTTACATTTGAAGCCTCTATCCATCTTTCTAACTGATCAGGAAGTTCTATTTTATTTCTTGAATCACTATCTAAGGAACAATGTATTATTTTTCCTTCTGCTACTTTATTTCCATTTTTTATAAAAAAACTATTTACTTGGAACAAATGTGTATTAATTTTATGAGGGGCAATTTTTACTTTTAAGAAATCTCCAATTTTTATAGGCGCAAAAAAATTTGCTTCGCAGTTTACTATAGGAAAAATAATTTGACTTTTACGTATAGAAAAATCTGGGAAAATTTCTTGATATGGAATCCCATAAATTTCGATACTCTCTTCCCAAGCTTCGTGCGACCATTTTAATAAGTTATGAAAATGAATTACACCTGCAGAATCACAATCACCGAATCTTACCTTCTTTTGCAAAATTAACCAATCAGCGGGTTTCATTTAAAGAAATTATCTATCAACAGATCCCATGATGACATCTATTGAACCAAGGATTGCCATAATATCAGCGATTTTGGCACCTTTAAGAATATGAGGCAATATTTGCAGATTATTTAAATCAGCTGCTCTGATTTTAAATCTCCATGGGGTAACTTCATTATTTCCTTGAATAAATACGCCTATTTCTCCTTTTCCTGACTCTAATCTTGTATATAGTTCTCCGTTAGGAATTTTAAAAGTTGGAGCAACCTTCTTAGCTACATATTGATAGTCGATACCAAATATTTCACTTTTCTTATCTTCAGTTGCCATTCTTTGAGCTTCTAAATTTTCTGTTGGACCTCCTGGAATCATTTTGCAGGCTTGGCGAATGATGCTTAGTGATTGTCTCATCTCTTCAACTCTTACTCTATATCTCGCATAACAATCTCCTTCTTTTTCTGAAGCAATCTGCCAATCAAAATCGTCATAGCATTCATAACTATCGACTTTCCTTAAATCCCAGGAAACTCCAGAAGCTCTAAGCATTGGCCCAGACAAAGACCAATTAATTGCCTGGTCTCTTTGTATTGTTCCAAGACCTTCAATTCTTTTTCTAAAAATTGGATTATTTGTGATTAATTTTTCGTATTCATTAATCTTAGGACCAAACCAATCACAAAAGTCGATACATTTTTCTAACCATCCATATGGAAGATCACATGCGACACCACCTATCCTAAAGAAATTATTATTTATCAGCCTCTGTCCAGTAGCAGCTTCCCAAAGATCATAAATCATTTCTCGTTCTCTAAAAATATAGAAAAATGGAGTTTGAGCTCCTACGTCTGCTAAAAAGGGACCGAGCCATAAAAGATGATTAGCAATACGATTGAGTTCCAGCATTAGAACTCTGATGTAACTAGCTCTTTTAGGAACTGGAATATTAGCTAATCTTTCAGGAGCATTTACTACAATAGCTTCATAAAACATTCCTGCTGCATAATCCATTCTGCTTACATAAGGGACATACATTACATTTGTCCTATTTTCAGCTATCTTTTCCATTCCTCTATGTAAATATCCAATAACCGGTTCACAATCAATGACATTCTCACCATCAAGAGTTACAACTAACCTTAAAACACCATGCATTGAGGGATGGTGAGGGCCAAAATTGACCACCATTGGTTCTGTTCTAGTCTCTAACTGAGCCATTCGAAATTTAACTTCTAAACAAATCTTAGTCGAAAGTTATGCAAACTGACCTATCTGATTCATCTTTTTTCAATCATAAATCAGTTATGACAGATGAAATTATGGCATCAATAGAGCATTACCCATTAATAAATAACAACCAACTTAAAGGAATAGACGCAACTTTAGGCGGAGGCGGGCACTCTTATCATTTATTGAGAAAATATTCGGATTTAAATATAATTGGACTTGATCAAGATCCATTCGCGAGAAAGTCAGCATCAAAAAAACTTGATGCATTTCAAGATAGGATTGACATAAGGGCTTCAAATTTTTCGGATTTTGTACCAAAAGAAAAAGTTTCTTTTGTGATTGCCGATCTTGGAATCAATAGTAACCAAATTGATGACCCTAAAAGAGGATTTAGTTTCCAAAAAGATGGTCCCCTTGATATGCGCATGAATCCTTTTCTTGAAGTTGATGCAGAGAAATTAATTGAAGCTTTAAATGAAAAAGATCTAGCTAACCTAATCTATAAATACGGAGAGGAAAGATTATCAAGAAAGATTGCTAGGAAAATAAAATTGGATTTGAAGGAAAATGGGAAATATTCTGGAACAAAAGAGTTAGCTTATTCTATTGCAGGCTGCTTCCCACCAAAACAAAGATATAAAAAAATACATCCAGCAACAAGAACATTTCAAGCACTAAGAATTGCTGTTAATAAAGAAATTGAAGCATTAGAAAAATTTTTGCAAGTTGTACCTGAATGGCTCTTGCCAGGGGGTATTATTTCTATTATTAGTTTTCATTCCCTTGAGGATAGGTTAGTTAAAAGTTGTTTTAAGAATGATCAAAGACTAAAAAACCTGACAAAAAAGCCAATAACTCCTTCTGAACAAGAAGTTGAACTTAATAAAAGAGCTAGAAGTGGAAAATTAAGAATTGCTCAATTAAATTAAAAGCCAATTATTTCTATCGTATTGATCTGATCGTACTTGTAAGAATATGAATTGCTTGTTTTATATCTTTTGAACTAGTACTTAATCCAATACTTAACCTTATTGAAGATTCTGCTTCTTTAAGAGATCTACCTAAGGCTAGTAAAACATGAGATGGTTCACCATTACTACATGCAGATCCGTTAGAACAAATTATTTTAGATTTTAAAAGTTTATGAAACTTTGCTCCGTTTAAATCCAATACAGTCAAATTTAAATTGTGAGGTAATCTTTTTTCTATGGAGCCATTAATTAATAAACCAGAATTATTTTTTAACAATCCCTCTAAAAGGTTATTTCTATAAAAAAGTAATTTCTCAGCATTATTTTTTTGATTAAGAACTGCTATCTCTATTGCTTTAGCAAAGCCAACTACTAAAGGAAGAGGTAATGTGCCAGACCTAAGACCATATTCCTGACCTCCTCCAACAATTAAAGGCTCAAGATTAATTTCATCATCAATCAAAAGAAGTCCTATACCTTTAGGACCATATATTTTGTGAGAACTCATCGTTATCATGTTTACATCTGATAAAAGATCGTCTAACGCCATATAACCTAAACATTGTGCGCAATCAGAGTGAAATGTTATTCCTCTTGATTGACATATCTTTGAAATATTTTCTATGGGCTGAATAACTCCTATTTCGTTATTTGCCAGCATGACACTAACCAGAAATGTATCTTCTCTTATATTTTTTTTGAATTGTTCTTCTGAAATTAAGCCATCTTTCTCAGGATTAATTTCTGTAACCATAAATCCCTCTTTTTTTAGTTGGTTTAAGGGCTCCAAAACAGCTTTATGCTCTGTTTTTAAGGTAATAATATGTCCATAATTTCCTGTTTTTTTATAGAAATTTCTAGCAAAACCTAATAAGGCTAAGTTATTAGATTCAGTTGCCCCACTTGTAAAAATAACTTTTTTATTCTTAAGAAATAAACTTTTTTCTATTTTTTCTCTTGAGGCTTCCAATATAGCGCTTGCGTTAATCCCCGCCAAATTAGATTTGCTTGCAGGGTTAGAAAATATCTCACTCCAAAAAGGTTTCATAGAATCAACGACATCTTTAGAGCAAGGAGTCGAAGATTGATAGTCTAGTAGTATGGGAGTTGATAGCATTATGTTAAGTATATAAAATTCTTTTTATTACTAGAAAATCAAATTTAAGAATTTAAAAAATGAATGAAATTAATCAAATAAAAAATGAACCGTTAAGAAAATCAAGAATTTTATTAGTTGATGATGAACCTGGTTTAAGAACAGCTGTTAAAACATTTCTAGAAGATGAAGGCTTTGAAATATTTATTGCAGTTGATGGCGAGGATGGTTGGGAAAAAGCTCAAACAATTTTCCCCGATTTGATAATTAGCGATGTTATGATGCCCCGAGCTAACGGTTATGAATTATTAGAAAAAATTAGAGAGGATGAAAAATTAGGAGGAACTCCAGTTATTTTTCTAACTGCAAAAGGAATGACTCTAGACAGAACAGAAGGTTATCTTGCAGGAGTTGATGATTATATTTCCAAACCTTTCGATCCCGATGAATTAGCTGCAAGAGTTAAAAATGTAATCAACAGACAAGAACGACTATTAAAAGAAGCGGCACGATTCGCAGATATTGACGTAAGCAAAATGGCAAAACAAATTACTGAAATAAAATCT
>MWOY01000118.1 GCA_002026015.1 Prochlorococcus sp. HOT208_60m_808G21
AATAAATATAATTAATAGAAAGAATCAGATAAGCGAATTTAATCCTGACAGCACAAACCTTAATGCATTCCTAAAAATTAATAAGGAAGATAAAGTATTTTCATTAAATTAATTACTCATATCCAGCATTCTTTTTATTGGCACATAGGCTCTTCTTATTATCTCTGGGTCAAGTTCGATAGAGGGGGAATTGTTTTTCAAACAATCTAGAATTTTTTCTAAAGTATTTAATTTCATATATGGACACTCGTTACATTTACAACCTTCTACATCTGGGACTTCAATAAAAATTTTGTTAGGTTCTTTCTTTTTCATTTGATGAATTATTCCAGGTTCAGTAAGTACCATGTAAGTTTTGGATGGATCTTTACTTACGAAATCAAGCAGCTTACTTGTTGATCCAATAAAGTCTGAGAGAATTAATAAATTTTGACTACATTCAGGATGAGCAATGACCTTTGATCCTGGATTTTGATATTTTAATTTTAGAAGTGCTTCTTCACTAAATGATTCATGAACAATGCAGCTGCCGGGCCATAGTTTAAGGTCTCTTCCTGAATTTTTCTGTACCCATCTCCCAAGGTTCTGATCTGGTGCAAATATTATCTTTTTATCTTGAGGTATCTTTTTAATTAATGAGACTGCATTACTGCTTGTACATATCAGATCACTTTGAGCTTTTACTTCTGCAGTACAATTTATATAACTTACGACATAGTGATCTGGATTCTCTTCCCTGAACTTTTGAAATTTATCTGACGGACAATCGTCTGCTAATGAGCACCCTGCGTCAATATCTGGTAATAGGACTGCAGTATTAGGGCTAAGAATTTTTGCGGTTTCGGCCATAAAGTGCACACCGCAAAAAATTATTATATCTGCATCATTATTTGCAGCTTTCCTTGATAGATCTAATGAATCGCCAATAAAATCTGCAATTTCCTGAATCTCTGGAGCTTGATAATAGTGCGCAAGAATAATTGCATTAGCTTTTTTGCAACGCTCCTTTATTTCAGAAATCAAATCCTTTTCTTTTTGAACTGATTTCTGTTTTGCAGTAGAAGTTATACTGGTCAGGATTTAGAATATCTCTAAATAGATTATATGCCTTTAAACAGAAAAAATTCTGACAAATTTAAAAATTGCTATTGTTGGTGACTGTCATGGTCAATGGTCTGAACTAGACTTGAAAGTTTTATCGTTTATCAAACCTAATATTGTTTTATTTGTTGGTGATATTTCTGATGGGAGTGTCAAAATAATTAAAAAAATCAATGAGATCAAAATTCCTACTTTTGTGATTTTAGGAAATCATGATAGAGGGAAAGATTCTACAGGTGAAATTCTCTCAAAGCAGATACGTGTTCTTGGTGAAAAATATTGTGCATGGGATTTGAATGTTTTTAATAATCAAATAAATTTATTGTCTGCAAGACCATGTAGTTCTGGAGGCGGATATTATCTTTCAAAAGAAGTGAAAGGTGTTTATGGACCTATCACCGAACAAGATTCAATAAATAAAATTATCAAATGTTCGGAAAAGACTGTAGAAGATTTACCTTTAATAATTATGTCTCATGCTGGCCCTTCGGGATTAGGCTCAGAACCTAAAAGCATTTGTGGGAAAGACTGGAAATTACCCTTTTTAGATTGGGGGGATAGAGATTTGTCTGTGGCTATTTCTCAAATACAAAAGAAAAGAAAAGTTGATCTTGTAATTTTTGGTCATATGCACAATCAGCTAAAAAGAAATCTTGGTTTAAGAGAGATGTTTAAAGTTGATAGCAAAGGAACAATTTATTTCAATACTGCTATAGTGCCAAGATATAAAACTGATGAAGATGGGAAATTACTAATTAACTTTTCATGGATTGAGTTTGAAAAAAAGGGATTAAGTCATGTTTCTCATCGATGGTATTCAGAGTCTGGTGAAATTCGTGAAGAAGATAAATTTTTTTAGGATTAGATATTTTTGTTTATTTTTTAAGTATTTTTGGGCTTTTCATATCTTGAAAATAATGTTTGAGACAAGATATAACCTGCAATTCCTGCGGCTGTAAAAGCTAAACCATTTTTAAATAAAGGTAATAAATCATTTGTTCTGGATATTATCGGTGCCAAACCAAAAATTCCAAATAACATTCCCCATAAGGGGGAAAGAAGAGCTAAAAATCCAATTGAAATGACTTGACCTTCTTTTCTTGGAGCAGATGCGAAACCTGCTACTAAACCTCCAAGAATAGATGTACATAAAGTCCAAATATATTGCTCTTTGGGTAGGCCTGGGACAACTTGGCATCCTCCTCTTTCGAGGCAAATCTTTACTGAATCAATTGCATCTAATACTGCACCATCCTCACCGTGATCTTTAACATAGTATTGGTTGCCAAATCTTGTTTGAAGTTCAACCCAAAATAACCTTGGCATAAAATTAAAATAAGCCTCTCCTACGTTAAAGTTCAGCAAATTTCCCCCTCTAGGATCCGCAACTATCAACAAACTTGTCTCATCTAAATCCCAATAGTCCTTTATTGCGTTACCAGGAGAACTTTCAAACTGAGATAAATATTTAATTTTCCACCCACTTTCAATTTCTAGATTGTTGAGCTTTTCCTCTAAAGATTTTTTCTGATTAGGGCTTAACGTTTTAGCTAAATCAATTACTGGTGTTTTTTCCTCTGGTAAGAGATTTGGATTATTTATAGCGAAAACGGGTTTATGTGAAATTAAAACTAATATAGATAGAAATATTCCTAATAAATAGTTAATCTTTGAAGGCATAAATAAGTTTTGTCTCTTTATATTTTCGCCGATGAATAGCTTACCCGCGAATAATCCAG
>MWOY01000119.1 GCA_002026015.1 Prochlorococcus sp. HOT208_60m_808G21
GACTCAGTCCTTGGTCAACTTGATGGTGTTGATATTCAATATACTGATGATACTTTTGTAATTAATAACAAGACTATTAAATGTTTCTCTGATAGAAACCCCATGAATCTCCCTTGGAAAGACTGGGGTGTAGATTTGGTTATTGAATCTACTGGAGTATTTAATACAGACGTAGGAGCAAGTAAGCACTTAGAGGTTGGAGCAAAAAAAGTTATTTTAACTGCTCCTGGAAAAGGCGATGGCGTTGGTACTTATGTAGTTGGAGTCAATGCTGATACATATAAACATAAAGATTATGATATTTTGAGTAACGCGAGCTGTACAACGAATTGTTTAGCCCCAGTTGTTAAAGTTTTAGACCAGACTTTTGGGATTAACAAAGGTTTGATGACTACAATTCATAGTTATACAGGGGATCAAAGAATTTTAGATAATAGCCATAGAGATTTAAGAAGGGCCAGAGCCGCTGCTACAAACATTGTTCCTACTTCTACAGGAGCTGCAAAAGCAGTAGCTCTGGTATATCCAGAAATGAAAGGTAAATTAACAGGAATTGCAATGAGAGTTCCAACTCCTAACGTTTCAGCAGTAGATTTTGTTTTTGAATCTTCTAAATCTGTCACAACTGAAGAAGTCAATAATGCTATCAAGGAAGCATCTTTAAGCTCAATGAAAGGCATTATTAAGTATGGAGATGAACCATTAGTGTCCAGCGATTATGCAGGTACCAATGAATCATCAATTGTTGATAGTGACCTTACTATGTGTATCGGAGATAACCTTGTGAAGGTCCTTGCATGGTATGACAATGAGTGGGGTTATAGTCAGAGAGTTGTAGATTTAGCAGAGATTGTTGCTAAAAATTGGGAGTAATTAAAAGTGTTTGAAAGGTTTGTTATTAAATAATTTGTTTTTTTTATTATTTTTAAATTCTATTGATGGTTCACCATCAGCAAAAAAACCAATTTCGTTAATATTTTTATCAAGTTTAGATAAATCTTTTGCCCATTTTTTTGGCAATGAGAAAACTAATTCGTAATCTTCACCTCCAAAAAAATAATATTCGTCCCATTTATCTCCTTTGGGCCAATCCTTATCTTTAGGTATTTTTTCATAATTTATGATCGCTTTGCAGTTACTAGCTATTGCTAAATCTTGTAGGGCTTGAAATAGACCATCACTGCTATCAGTACATCCTATTCTCCTTATATTTTTATTGGAGCGAGTTTTGAGGAGATTATTTAGAAAATTTGGATAAACTTTTGGGCGACAAAAATGTTCAATGGACTTAATGATTAATCTTTCAGCAAGAGATGATTCATTATCGAAATTAATTTTATTTTGAGTCAAAAATCCCAGTTTGCTAAGACCATGAATTCCTGTAGTTAAGATTATATCTCCGGGTTTACAAGCGTTTCTTCGTAATTCAAGTTCACCTTGAATCCCAAAAGCTGTAATTGAAATGATTTTTTCATCCCCCTTGGAGCAATCTCCCCCTAAAATCACACCACCATATTCTTTCAATGCTTTATTTATTCCTTTGTATAAATCTTCAACCCAAATCCACTCAGTTCTAGCTGGTAGAACAAGGCTTATTGTAATGCCTATAGTTTTTTTGCTTCCACTAGATAATAAGTCAGAGATGTTGCTGATAACTGCTTTCCAACCAAGGTCTTGAGGACAAATAGAAATGTCATTGAAATGAACATTTTCTACTAGAGAATCGGTATTGACAAGTAAATTTTCATTTTTAGTTTTGATTAAAGCACAATCATCTGAAACTTGATTTTTAGGCATAAATTTTCCAAGCCTATTTATTAATTCTTTTTCCCCTATATCTTCTAATATTTCTTTATGCATTTAATTTGAGGTTTTCAATCCCTTCTAAAACATCAATCGAAATTATTGTGTCATCTTTAGTAAGCTCTTCTAATACATCAAAACCATCTACAATGTAACCAAATGCAGCATTTCTCCCGTCAATTAAATTGCGACCTGCTGGATTTAATTCTGCTTCATATAAAAAGAAGAAAAATTGCGATGACCCATCATCAACTGCGGTATTTGAATGGGACCATCCTAGAGTTCCAAGTGTGGCAAAAGGTAATGTTGGCGTCTCTGTGTAAAGACCTAAATCTTCAAAAGTTTGATTATAAAAAGTATCTTTTTCATCAGGAATTCTAATTTCTAAAGGAACATTACGTTCTTCGTTTGTTTCAGGATCTATATAACCAATATCTTCACCTATTGGATCACCTGTTTGTAGTACAAAAAATTCTTCTGCTCTGTTAATAGGTAAATCTTTGTAGAAGTTCTTTGAAGATAAATCTATAAATGCTCCTGCTGTAAGTGGGGCGTTAAATCCATCCACAATAGCTTGCATGTCTCCTTTGGATGTTTTTATATTGACTTTTGCTCTTCCCAGTAATCTTGGCAAATTATCAAATTCCTGGGGAATAGAGTATGGAAATTCATTTGGTAGAAAATATTCTTCTAATCCACCTATTTTATTTAAAGCATCTCTTCGAGTTGCTATAAATGAGTATTTATCCTTGGATTTAGAGTAATCTTGAAGACTATCAAAATTTTCTTTGAGATCTAAAAATGTTTTTTCAGCAATTTTCTTTTTATCGTTTGGCAACTCTTGAATAATTTTATTCTGGTATTTTTTTAGTAAAGATTGACATTTTGTAACAGTTTTCGTAAGAGCGGGCCATCTTCCTCCTCTTACAAGGTCACTAGTTTCTTCCAATTTGTGTTGAAGTTCTTGCAATTCAACTTGCTTGATAGGGAGTGCGTTTCTGAGGATTGCACTAGGGTCTTTTACTGCATTTCCAGTAGGTAAATCAGCAAGTACTTGAATAGGTTTTAAGAGAAAAACCTGTAAAATTACAATAGATAGACTTAATAAAAGTTTGTTCTGATTTGATAAGAATTTTTGCATAGCACTCTTGCAGGTTTATGATCCTTGGGGATGTAATACAGGAATGATTTCCAGTAACGATTTTCGCACAGGTACTACCATCGAATTGGATGGACAAGTTTGGCGTGTTGTAGAATTTCTACATGTCAAGCCTGGCAAGGGTTCTGCTTTCGTGCGAACAAAATTAAAATCAGTTCAAAGCGGCAACGTGGTTGAAAAAACTTTTCGAGCCGGAGAATCAGTACAGCAGGCTATCCTTGAGAAGTCTAACCTGCAGCATACTTATGTGGAGTCTGGCGATTATGTTTTTATGGATATGACAAGTTTTGAAGAAACGAGACTAAGCTCTCAACAAATTGGTAAAGGTGTAAAGTATTTGAAAGAGGGAATGGAGGTTAACGTAATTTTTCATAATGGTAAAGTTTTAGAAGTAGAACTACCAATATCTATTACTTTGAAAGTTATAGAGACTGATCCTGGAGTTAAAGGGGATACTGCTAGTGGGGGCACGAAACCAGCTATTCTAGAAACAGGTGCTCAAGTTATGGTTCCTTTATTTATTTCTGAGGGAGAGATGATTAAAGTGGATACTCGTAATGACAGTTATCTTGGACGTGAAAATTAATGGCTATGAAATTAGATCATGAAGATTTAAATCGCTTAATAGAGAAAATCTCTACAAGTGATATACAAGAGTTCTCACTAGAGGGAGAAGATTTTAAACTCGAAATAAAAAGGAATGTATTTGATCAAAGCCAATTTAGTAATAATTTAGTTTCTAATACCTCACTCGATAAGCAAACAATTGCTAATCAAAAAAATATTAATGATAATATCCCTGTAGTTAATGAGCCTGAAGTATCTCAGGTGGCACCCCCGGGACGCTCTGATCTGACAGAAATCACCTCTCCTATGGTTGGGACATTTTATAGGGCTGCAGCGCCTGGTGAGGAGCCATTCGTCGAAGTAGGGAATGATGTTAAAGTCGGTCAAACTATTTGTATTTTGGAAGCAATGAAGTTAATGAATGAAATTGAATCTGAATTTAATGCTGAAATAGTAGAGATTCTTGTTGAAAATGGAACACCTGTTGAATTTGGTCAAGTTTTAATGCGTGTTAAGCAGTCTTGAATTGTTAGTCATTTCTACTGCAGCCTTAATAGCCTCAATCATGCTCTGGGATTGAGCAATTCCTTTGCCAGCAATATCAAATCCCGTGCCATGATCAGGAGATGTTCTTATAAAGGGTAAACCGATTGTGGTATTAACTGAATAATTAAGAGCTATAACTTTCATCGGTATTAAACCTTGATCATGATACATAGCAAGAATCCCATCATGCCTTTCAGCATTTTTGTCATTCCAAGCTTTTACAGAAGAATTCCAGCAACTATCTGGTGATAAAGGGCCTGATAATTCAGTGCCTTTATTCTTTGCATTCCAAGTAATTAATGCATCATTGAGCCAATCTTTCTCTTCATGACCTAAAATACCTTCTTCTCCGGCGTGAGGGTTTAATCCGGCTACTTTTAAAATAGGTTTATCAGTATAGGTAATACAAAAATCTTTGAGAAGATTCAATTTAGAGTGGATTAATTCAGTATTTAATTTCTTGGGAACCTCAGAAAGGGCTATGTGGGTTGTAGCTAATAAAGTATTAAACCTCCAACCTGTAATTGGTGATTTAGCTGTGAATAGCATGCCAATGTTTTTTACCCCACATGATTTTGCTAGTACTTCAGTTTGACCAGAGAAGTAATGACCTGCTAGAGACCATGATTTCTTGCAAATTGGTCCTGTTACAAGTGCTGAATTGGGATATTGTTTTACAATTTCTATTGCCTTTGTTAAATATTGGAAACTTGAATTGCCGTAACTTGATTTAGGTTCAGTATCTGATGAAAAAATTTCAAGATCATGTATCTTGAAATTTTTAGGATTTGCAAGGTTTTCTAATCCTAATGATCTAAGATTTTTATATGTATTTTGTAGATTTTTTTTTGATCCAACTAGTAAAAAGTCAATATTTTTTGGTATCTGATTAGAACAAAGTGCTTTCAAGATTATTTCAGGTCCAATACCTGACTCATCTCCAACGCTTAATACTACCTTAAATATTTTATTAGTATTTTGAAAATTCATAGAAGGTTTCTAGTTTATTTTTTTAAATGTTTAGATAACAATTTTTTAAGCCTATTTTATAGTTTTTATAAATTAGTTTATATCCGAGTATTTCGCATAAAAGTTTGTTTGAAACTCTTCTATTTTCCATCCAAAATGATTTAGCGATAGGTGACAATTCATCTTTTAAATCGTCAAATAATATCGGCTTTGGCATTGTTAAACCAAGTAAATCGTAGCAATATTGAATAACTTCTATTTGAGAACAGGGTTCATCATCTGCAATATTTATGATTTGGTGGAACTTTAAACAATTTTTATTTTGTAATAAAAAAATAATCGCATGTGTAATATC
>MWOY01000012.1 GCA_002026015.1 Prochlorococcus sp. HOT208_60m_808G21
ATTAAAACTTCTTGGGAAGGTAATTGTTTCTTAAATTTTTTCAATAATAATGCAAGTTTAGGAAATGTTGATAAAACAATCTTTAAATCTAAATCAACTTCTCCCTATAAGTTATTAAAGTCTACTCATGATCAGGATGGAAGGTGCATTTTACCTATTCTTCATACAGCAGGTGGATTGGTTGGAGGCGATTTACTTGAGTTGGAGGTAAATCTTGAAAAAAACTCTAAGGTATTGTTGACTACTTCTTCAGCTCAGAAAGTATATGGATCAATTGGGATATCTAAAATCAATCCAAAAGGAACTTTTTCAAAGCAAAAAAATCTCATAAAGATTCTTGATAATTCTCATTTGGAATATCTCCCTCAAGAATCAATTATCTTTGCAAATGGTTTATATGATCAAATTTTTAACGTATCTATTTCTGAAACTTCAAGTTTTTTATTTACTGATTTAGTAAGACTTGGAAGATCTTCTTCCGGAGAATCTATTGAGAGTGGAGTTTTTAGGTCTAAATTAGAAATTATGAGAAATAATGATTTATATGATGATTGGGAATATGTTGATCAAATTGAATTATCTAAGAAAAGTTATTTGTCCAAGTCAGGTATGGATTACATGCCTGTTTTTGGATCCTTAATTTGGGTTTGCGAAAAAGATTTTTCCAAATCAAAAATAAATAATCTTGTGGGAAATATAAAAAAGATTTTCAATGAGACTAATAACAATTTATCTATTGGAATCCTTGA
>MWOY01000120.1 GCA_002026015.1 Prochlorococcus sp. HOT208_60m_808G21
AAAAAAAAATTTACTTTTAAAAGTTCCCTCATATTTCCCTCAAATTATTCTTTACTTGTAAATGTTTAAAGTATTCTAATTGCTCTGGTGTATATCCTTTTTTATCTAGTTCATTAAACTGCTTCATTTTTCTTTTTTAATAGATCTTTAATATGCCTTTCTAATTTTTCTAATTCAAATGGCTTAGTAATAAAATCATCAACAGTTATATTTAAACCCCTGACTTTGTCTTTCATATTGGACAGAGCCGTTATCATCAATATCGGAATATTCGCAGTTCTTGGATTTTCTTTAAATTTTTTACTTAAAGTAAGGCCGTCCATCTTTGGCAACATAATGTCCATTAAAATTAAATCAGGGGGACAATCTTGAGCCAATGATTGTCCTATAAGCCCATTCTCTGCTTCCGAAACATCAAATCCAATATCTTTAAAATGTTCGACAACTAGTTTTCTCATTTCAGGCTCATCCTCTATAAAAAGAATTCTTGCATTGTTGGGAATCCCAATATTAATTTCATCTTTAAACCAAGGATCTTTAATCAGATCTATCATTTTAAAATTACATGCAATTTCCTCCGTTCATAATAATTACCTAAGAATATTTTGCATTAAAAGTTAAATTCAATTTCGCTCAAACTCGTTCCACCATTTATAGTTAGTCTACGCTATAACTAAAGCCTCAAGGTTTTCTTAAAAATAACGCCCAGTGCTTTGGGAGCACTAGGTCGCAGGTTCGAATCCTGTCGCCCCGATTGACTTCTCAGCTTTCTCAATTATCCCCTGGGCGATCTCTGGGCGATCATTTGCTATACCTTGCTGCACTTTGTATGGTGCATCGCCCGCTACGTTAAAAACCAATTATTCACAAGATCTTTTACTTGATGATGACTGAATTAAATTACCCATCCAATTTTTAATATCTGATAATACTTCCAAATCTAATTTGTAGTAAACCCATCTACCCTCTTGCCGATCAGAGATAAGACCTGAATCTTTTAGAATCTTTATATGATAAGAAATTTTAGATTGAGATAATCCAGTTACTTTAACTATGTCGCAAACGCATATCTCTCCACCCATCATTAATTCAAGAATATTTATTCTAATCGGATCTGAGAGGGACTCCATTATCCCAATAAATTGCTTACTATTAATCTTCTTAAGTTGTTCTAACAAAATCAAAAGATCATTAACTTCTTAAATATTAACCTAAAAAAAATAATTACACATATCAAGAATTATTGATGCATCAAATATTTTTGATATATAATAAAGCAGCTTTCAATATTTGTTATGAAAATTGGAATTAACGGATTTGGAAGAATTGGGAGGTTAGTTTTTAGAATTTTATGGGAAAGAAAAGATATTGAAATAACTCATATAAATGAAATAAGTGGGAATTCTTTAATTGCATCTCATCTCCTAGAGTTTGATTCTGTTCATGGTAGATGGAATAAAAATATAACCTCGAATGACAACGAAATAATAATTGAAGGTAAAAAAATTTCCTTTACATCAACAAAGAACTATCTTGATGTTCCATGGAATAAATCTTCGGTTGATCTTGTTTTGGAGTGTACAGGGAAAAATAAAGCTCCCAAAGAATTAAATCCATACTTTGATTCTCTTGGAATAAAAAAAGTAATAGTTGCCTGTCCTGTAAAAGGAATTGTTGGCGGAGAACAAGCACTTAATATTGTTTATGGAATTAATCAAGCCCTTTACAAACCTGAAAAACATAAATTAATTACAGCAGCATCATGTAGTACAAATTGCTTGGCTCCCATAGTAAAAGTTGTTAATGAAAATTTCTCAATTAAACATGGGGTCATAACAACTATTCATGACGTTACAAATACACAATCACCGGTAGATTTTTACAAAAGTGACTTGAGAAGAGCGAGAGGATGCATGCAAAGCTTAATACCTACTACAACTGGATCAGCTAAGGCGATTGCCGAAATTTTCCCTAAATTAGAAGGAAAACTAAATGGCCATGCAGTAAGGGTTCCACTTCTAAACGCCTCATTAACCGATGTAGTTTTTGAATTAAATAAAGAAGTAAATAAAGAGCAAGTAAATAATGAATTTAAAAAAGCATCTGAAACATACTTAAAAGGTATTCTTGGATACGAGGAAAGACCCTTAGTATCTGCTGATTACTTAAATGACTGTAGAAGTTCAATAATTGATGGACTTTCAACGATGGTTGTAAATTCAAATTTATTAAAGATTTATGCTTGGTATGACAATGAGTGGGGTTATAGTTGCAGGCTTGCCGACCTTACTTCTTATGTAATTGAAAAAGAAAATAAATTTTAGTTTTTATGAAGTTATCTAGCCTTCAACAATATAGTGTCGTTACCGCAAACTATTGGGCATTTACTCTTACTGACGGTGCATTGAGGATACTAGTTGTTGGTCATTTTCATGAACTTGGTTATTCAACTCTGCAAATTGCTTTACTTTTTCTTTTCTATGAATTTTTTGG
The DNA here is from genome assembly GCA_002026015.1 of Prochlorococcus sp. HOT208_60m_808G21. Taxonomy (GTDB): domain Bacteria; phylum Cyanobacteriota; class Cyanobacteriia; order PCC-6307; family Cyanobiaceae; genus Prochlorococcus_A. Next base: position 2,494 of record MWOY01000120.1, read on the forward strand.
AATAATTACAAATCTTTTTGGAGGCTGGATAGGGGCAAGATATGGTTTAAGACTTACTTTATGGATAGGAACAATTCTGCAAATTCTTGCTCTTTTCATGCTGATTCCAGTCAAAGAGAATTGGTCAGTAATCTTTAGCGTCTCATACGTTATGTTAGCCCAAGCGCTTAGTGGGGTAGCAAAAGATTTAAATAAAATGAGTGCAAAAAGTGCAGTTAAATCAATAGTTCCAGATACAGAAGAGAATAATCAAAATAGTCAAAAACAATTATTTAAGTGGGTTTCAATTTTAACAGGATCTAAAAATGCACTTAAGGGTGTTGGCTTCTTCCTAGGGGGTCTCTTATACAAGCTATTTGGCTTTAATAATGCAGTTGGAATAATGGGTTTAGGTCTATGCTTCGCATTCTTTTTAACTTTATGTCTTCCTAAAGATTCAGGAAAAATGAAAAGAAAGCCAATTTTTAAAGACCTTTATTCAAAGTCTCAAGGTATTAATATTCTCTCAAGTGCGAGGTTTTTTCTTGTTTGGAGCAAGAGATGTCTGGTTTGTAGTAGCTCTTCCGGTATTTTTAGACATTTCTTTTGGATGGGATTATTTGAAAATAGGACTGTTCTTGGGTGGATGGATAATAATCTATGGTTTCTTTCAAGTATTAGCTCCATTACTTAGAAAAGTATGGGGGAAAAATAATAGCCCAACAAAAACTACCGTTCAATTTTGGGGACTTATCTTGACGGTTATTCCTTTATTTATTGCTGGAGCATTAAACGGTGATAAATCATTAGGTCCTGTAATTGTTATTGGATTAATAATATTCGGCTTTATTTTTGCAATGAATTCATCTACTCATTCGTACTTGATTTTGGCTTATTCAGATAATGAGAAAGTAAGTTTAAATGTTGGTTATTACTATATGGCTAATGCAGCGGGAAGATTATTTGGAACCTTACTATCTGGCTTATTATTTATGCTCGGTAAAAATGCCACTATAGGTATGCAGTATTGTTTATGTACTTCATCTATTTTGATTTTTATTGCTTGGCTTACTAGTTCTAAATTACCTTCCTATTCTTCCAACAGCCTCAATTGATTTTTTTAAAATTTCTCCTTTCAAGGGAACGAAACCCAAGGAAGGAGCTTTATCTTGGTATTCATCGCTGAGCAATTTATAGAATGTATCTTGAATTGCCTTAGTATTCCTTCCATTACCTGTTTCATAAGCAAGTATCCAAGTCAAAGTTGCTATTGGATAAGCTCCTTTAGCAGTAGGATTTGGATTTTTACCAGCCAAGTTCTTATCAAGATTTATTCCATTTAAAGCTATTGCACCTGATTCAGTATTGGGGGTTACGAATTCACCAGAAAGATTTTGAAGTGCAGCAGCCTTAACATTACTTTTAATGTATGACTGGTTTACATAACCAATTGCGCCAGGGGTGTTTTGAATAACACCTGCAACACCAGAATTACCTTTAGCACCAACACCTGCCGGCCATTTTACAGACTTACCTGTACCTAATGTCCAGGTTTTTGAAAACGCTTCCATAGAGTTTGTGAAAGCTTTAGTTGTACCTGATCCATCAGAACGATGAGTCCAAGTCAATTTCCCTGATTTACAACCTAATTCTTTCCAATCTTTAATCATTCCCATAGAAACTTGTACTGCTTGCTCTTGAGTAAGTTTCAAATCACAATCATAGTTATATCCGAAAGCAATAGTTCCACCAACCATAGGTATTTGAACAAGTCCTCTATTAACTTTCTCTATATCAGAATCTTTCATAGGATCATCTGATGCACCAAAATTTACAGTTTCGTCTATGAAAGCTTTTCTTCCAGATCCAGAACCTACTGCTTGATAATTAACTCTAGGGCCTCCAGATTTAGCTAAGTCAAAAAACCACCTGGTATAAATTTTCGAAGGAAATGATGCACCAGCTCCACTCAATCTTTTTGAAGCCATCGCAGATGGAGAAAGTATTAATGAAATTGCAGAAGATAAAATGAGAGTTTTTTTGAAAATACTCATTAGCCACTTGGATTAAAGTCAATTCATTTATAGCATCAAACAAAAGACGAAATTCAAAGATTAAGAAATACATCAAATTATTTTGATATAATCAATAATTCTTGATATATAGCCTACCCGCTCATTTAAAACGCTTACTAATTGCATAAAAAAGCTGAGCCTGCATTAATTATTTCTTAAGGCCACATTGTGACAATGATTGACTCGTAAAAATTATTAGTATCTTTATGACACTAGGTCATAGCCGGGCGATCCCTGGGCGATCAAATGCTTAACTTTGCAACACTTTGCTGCATATAAGACAATTCTTGAGACCCATTTTGATAACAAATATTTCAAACTAAAGTCATAGCCTC
>MWOY01000121.1 GCA_002026015.1 Prochlorococcus sp. HOT208_60m_808G21
ACATCATTTTTCTTTTTGTTAACCCATCTATCTGTAAAAATTTCTGGGGATATTTTTTTTTCTCCAACTAAAACTAGTTGACCAACAATTAAACGAACCATTCCATATAGAAAACCAGTAGCTTTAATATCAATTAAAATCAAATCTTCTACTCTTTTAATATCTATATTTTTTATTTTTGTAATGGAGTTTGTTCTATTACTTCCACTTTTTTGAAAAGCAAAAAAATCATGTTCTCCTTCCATTGTCTTAGATGCATTAAACATTAAAACTTCATCTAATGATTTTTGATACCTATGCCATGACCAATTATTGATAAATAAGTTAGGAAATTTACCGTTATTAATGACATATCGATAATGTCTATATATTGCTGAATAGCATGCATGCCAACTATCTTTAACCTCAACTGATTCCAAAATCCTTATTGTTGAGGGTAAAAGACCATTTAAAACATCAGAATAACTATTCCCTGGTATTACACAATCAATATCAAAGTGTACTACTTGGCCTGATGCATGAACTCCAGCATCAGTCCTTCCCGCGGCAAAAGTCTTTACTGTATGATTTGTAATCTTTAAGAGAGCTCTGTCTAGAATTTCTTGGACTGTAGTTGCATTTTTTTGTTTTTGCCAACCTGAAAAATGCGATCCATCATATTGGACTAGTAAAGCTACTCTTTTCAAAAGTTATTTCTACTAAAAGCCCATTAAAAAACTAACTTAAACAAGCTCGATTATGGCCATCTGAGCGTTATCACCTTTTCTAGATACAGTTCTGACTATGCGTGTGTAACCACCATTTCTATCTCCATATCTTTCCTTTGCTTTTTCAAAAATGAATGAACTAATTTTTTATCATAAATATATCCAATAGCCCTTCTCCTAGAAGCCAAACTTCCCTCTTTAGCGAGTGAAATCATTCTTTCAGCTTCATTTCTTAAAGCTTTTGCACGAGCTTTTGTTGTTGTTACTCTACCTTCCCTAATTAATTGTGTAGTCAAACCTCTTAAAAGTGCTTTCCTCTGGTCAGCAGGTTTACTTAATAATGGAATTCTAAGTTGGTGTCTCATAATCTTAAAAATGGTTAAACAGATGTTCTACTTTGTGGAATAGAAATGCCGATGCGCTCAAGAGCCTCAATAACCTCATCTGCAGATTTAGAGCCAAAGTTCTTAATTTCAAGAAGATCTTCGTAGCTGAAGCCCATTAAATCCGAAACTGAGTTAACTTGCGCCCTTTTCAAACAATTATATGCTCTAACGGACAAGTTTAGTTCCTCCAGAGGAATTTGAGCTTCAGGAGATGGTTCAGGTTCTTCAGGAATTTCCTCAACCATTGTGACAGTAGCAAGGGGTTGAAAAAGCTCTATTAACTGATTTGCAGCTTCAGCAATAGCATCATCAGGACTTGTTGAACCATCTGTTACGACTTCCATTTTTAATCTTTCTCTTCCCGTTCCGCCTTCTGCCACAGCAGTTTCATCAATCGTAAAATTCACTCTCTTTACTGGCATAAATACAGCATCTATTTGAAGTAAATCAATCGCACTTGTCTCTTCACTCTTACGGTCGACCGGCCTATATCCAACACCTCTTTCAACATGGATTTCCAACTCTAAATTATGGCCTTCCTGAATTGTCGCAATGGGTTTTTCGCCATCAACAATTTCAACCTGGGAAGAGAATTGTATATCATTCGCCTTCACCTCCATTGGACCAACCGCTACTAACCTACCTATTTCGAGCTCTGGATTAGAACTATTTATTGAAAGTTGCTTGCAATTGAGAAGAATATCTAAAACGTCTTCTCTAACTCCAGGAATAGTAGCATATTCATGATTAATTCCTGCTATTCTTACTGCAGTAACTGCACTCCCTTCAAGTCCTCCCATAAGGACTCTTCTAAGAGAATTACCCAAAGTTGTAGCTTGTCCCCTTTCTAGAGGACCGATTAAAAAAGTTCCTGTTTGGGAGCGATCATCTGATATTTGATGGTCGATTCTGTCAATCTGGTATTGCAACACGGAAAATAATGAGGTTAAGAGTTTGGGGGGTTAAGAATGGTTAAGACCTAAACGCGTCTCCGTTTAGGTCTTCTACATCCATTATGAGGTAACGGAGTTACATCTCTTATTAGAGTTATTTCTAATCCGGCCACTTGTAAAGCTCTTATGGCCGTTTCCCTACCTGCGCCAGGGCCTCTAACTAATACTTCTATTTGTCTCATTCCTTGATCAAGTGCTCGTCTAGCTGCAGCTTCAGCAGCTGTTTGAGCAGCAAATGGAGTACCTTTCCTAGCGCCTTTAAATCCACTTGCGCCTGCAGAAGACCAAGAAATTACATGACCAGAGGTGTCAGTGATTGAAACGATAGTATTATTAAATGTGCTTTGGATATGTACCACACCGTTAGGTACATTACGCTTAGATTTTTTTGAACCTGTTTTTTTTACTGTAGCTGCCATGATGTTTTAATTTAATACTTCAATTTATAGATAGATTTAGTTAATTATTTTTTTCTTCCAGCGACTGTTTTCCTGGAACCCCGCCTAGTTCTTGCATTGGTTCTAGTTCTTTGACCTCTTACAGGAAGACTCATTCTATGTCTTCTTCCTCTTACACACCCTATATCTTGTAGACGTTTTAAAGCCATTCCCTCTTTTCTTCTCAAATCCCCTTCTAAAGTGAATTCTTCTGTGGCACCTCTAAGTTTCTGCACATCCGAATCTGAAAGGTCTTTAACACGAGTATCTGGGTTTACACCCGTATTAGAAAGAATTAGCTTCGATCTCGTTAAACCAATTCCATAGACGTATGTAAGTGCAATTTCAACTCGCTTTTCGCGAGGTATGTCAATTCCTGCAATCCTGGCCACGTGTTTTGAATAAGTAAAAGTTTGAATTTGAGGGTTGAAATTTAACCCTGACGCTGTTTATTGCGAGGTCTTTTCTTGTTAATAACATAGATTTTACCTCTTCTCCTCACGATCTGATCGTCAGGACTAATTTTTTTGACTGAAGATCTGACCTTCATAGGGGTTTAACAAATAAAACGTTAATACTTTATTCTACATCATCATCAAGCCATTTTTTGTTTGATATCAGAGGAAATTATTTTTAAATCTCTATCAGCATCAATATATTCTAACAATGAGAGATCTTTAAAATATTGAATCAATGGTTCTGTAGTTTTTTTATAAATATCAACTCTTGTTCTAATTGTCTCTTCCGTATCATCTTTCCTTCCTCTTAAAAGCAAACGCTTAATAAGTACTTCTTCCGGAATATCTAAATAAAAAACTAATTCCAAAGGTTGGTTTATTTCATTTAAGACTTCATTCAATGAATTTGCTTGAGATAAATTTCTTGGGTAACCATCTAGAATCCAGCCTTTATTATCCTTGACTAAATTTTGTCTTACTATCTTTAATACAAGTTCATCACTAACAAGTTCCCCTCGATTCATAATATCCTTTACCTGAATACCAAGGGCAGTATTCATTTCAATTTCTTTTCTTAATAATTCACCAGTAGAAAGGTGTAAATAAGAATTACTTTGACTTAGCAATTCAGCTTGAGTTCCTTTCCCTGCTCCAGGAGCTCCTAAAAATAGAATATGTTTCTTCATTAATTGTTAATTAGTCCTTCATACCTTTGTGAAATAACATAAGTTTGGATTTGCTTAGCAGTATCTATAGCAACACCCACAAGAATAAGTAATGAAGTTGCTCCTAAACCTTGAAAGGTCTGTACATTTGTAGCTCTTTCTACTGCCGCTGGGATTATAGCTACTGAACCCAGAAATAATCCTCCCAATAAAGTCAACCTATTTTGTATACCTGATAGGTAATTTGCTGTATTGGATCCTGGTCTAACTCCTGGAATTGCTACTCCTCCTTTCTTTAAATTTGAAGCTACATCCACTGGATTGATAGTAAGAGA
>MWOY01000122.1 GCA_002026015.1 Prochlorococcus sp. HOT208_60m_808G21
CACTATTAAAATCTAAAAAATTTTCTTTTTTATTTGTATACACTAAACTCTGAGCCACAATCATTTCTGTATACAAGAGCGCTTCAGAACTTATTTTTCTCATTATCATTCTGAAATGTTTATCAGTACAATCCATCATTGGAGCAATACTTAATTTATGAATATTTTTAATAGAATTAGGCTGAATGAAATTCATTACTTTTCTGTGATTTAAATATATGAATCAATTTCTATCAAGAAGAACTTTTATTTTAATTCCTACTATGTCAATTTTAAAAATAATCTTTCAACCTATGCAAGTATTAGCATCTTCACTTGCTTCTAAAGAAGAGTGGAATTTATCAAAAGATGAATGGAAATCTAGGTTAAGTCCAGAATCCTACTATATTTTGAGAGAGGAAGGCACTGAAAGAGCTTTCAGTAGCCAATTAAATAATGAGAAAAGAAAAGGAGTTTTTCACTGCGCAGGATGTGATTTGCCACTTTTTCTTTCAGATAAAAAGTATGATAGTGGTACAGGATGGCCAAGTTTTTGGGATCCAATTGAAGGATCAGTTGCAACAAAGGTTGATTTCAAGTTAATTGTCCCAAGAACAGAATATCACTGCTCTAGATGCGGAGGTCATCAAGGACATGTCTTTAATGATGGGCCACTTCCTACAGGTAAAAGATACTGTAATAACGGCTTAGCATTGAGGTTTGTTCCTGACTAAAAATTTGTGCGGCCTTCCGCAACTTGTTTTGTGCACAACTTTATTGGAGAATAGTTTTATTAATTTTTAGAAAAATGATTGAAAATCAATCAGACAATATTGATATTAAAGAAAATGATGTTTCTAATCAGGATGATGCTCCTGAAGATAGATCATCTAGTCAAAATTCAACCACCGAAAATGATGAATTATCTTCTCAAAAAACTGATGAAATAAATACTGAAGAATTAAAAAATACTATTTCAAATAATTATGCAAGATTAGAACAATTAGAAAAAGAGTATGAAACAATAAAAAATCAATATGTCATGATTTCAGCAGATTTTGATAATTTTAGAAAAAGGCAGTCTAGGGATCAAGACGATTTAAAAGTTCAACTTGTTTCAAAGACTTTAACTGCAATACTTCCTATTGTTGATAATTTCGAGAGAGCAAGACAACAACTTAAACCAGAAAATGAAGAAGCTCAAGCTCTTCATAGAAGTTATCAAGGATTGTATAAACAATTGGTAGAAGTTTTAAAACAACAGGGAGTGTCACCCATGAGAGTTGTTGGTCAGAAATTTGATCCAAACTTGCATGAAGCTGTATTAAGAGAACCTAGTGAAGAGTTTGAAGAGGATTTTATTATTGAAGAATTGCAGCGAGGATATCATTTAGAAGGTAAGGTTTTGAGACATGCATTGGTTAAGGTTTCCATGGGACCTGGTAAACAAAATTCACAACAGGAAGTAGAAAAGGATACAGTTGAAGAGGATATTGATTCAGAGGTAAATACTTCTGAAGATGTATAAATTCCAAATTCTTATTTGAGCATTATCTAATGGCTGATTTTTACCAAATACTTGGAGTTTCAAGAGATGCTGATGCGGATACCTTAAAAAGGGCTTATAGAAAATTAGCAAGACAATATCATCCTGATGTAAATAAAGAACCTGGTGCTGAAGATAAATTTAAAGAAATTGGTAAGGCATACGAAGCATTAGCTGATCCCGAAACAAGAGCTAGATACGATCAGTTTGGAGAGGCCGGCCTTGGAGGTGCTGCTGGAATGCCTGATATGGGAGATATGGGTGGTTTTGCAGATTTATTTGAAACCTTTTTTAATGGCTTTGGAGGACAAACTCCACAAGGCGGAAGAACTCAAAGAAGAGGTCCTCAACAAGGAGATGATCTTAGGTATGATCTTAATGTAGATTTTAAAGATGCAATATTTGGCCAACAAAAAGAAATTACAATTCCTCATCTTGAGACATGTGAAGTCTGTAGGGGAACAGGTGCTAAACCAGGAACCGGACCAAAAACTTGCTCAACTTGTGGAGGAAGTGGACAAGTTAGAAGAGCTACAAGAACACCATTTGGAAATTTCACACAAGTAGCTGAATGTCCTTCATGTAATGGAACTGGTCAAATAATCTCGGATCCATGTACAAGTTGTGGAGGTAATGGAGTAAAGCAAGTCAGAAAAAAATTAAGAATTAATATTCCTGCAGGAGTTGATACTGGCACTAAATTAAGAGTCTCCGGCGAGGGAAATGTTGGTTTGAAAGGAGGTCCACCTGGAGATCTTTATGTTTTTATAAAGGTTAAGAATGATTCAAAACTTAAAAGAGATGGTGTAACTATTTACTCAGAAATAGCAGTGAGTTATTTACAGGCTATTTTAGGTGATACTGTAAAAATCACTACAGTTGATGGAGATGTTAATTTAAAAATTCCAAGTGGTACGCAGCCAAATACAACTCTTTCACTTGATAATAAA
>MWOY01000123.1 GCA_002026015.1 Prochlorococcus sp. HOT208_60m_808G21
ATTACCTTCTGATTGTAATTCTTCTTCCATAGTTGGCAAATTACTAGCAAAGAGAGCCATAAAAAAAGGTATTAAGCAAGTAATTTTTGACCGTGGAGGCAATTTATATCACGGCAGAGTAAAGGCACTCGCAGACGCTGCTCGTGAAGCTGGCCTAGAATTCTAACCCTTAATTTTTACTATGACTGACACTCCAACAAAACAAGAAATTGAATCCAAGAATGATAATGTTCCAGGAGCCATGCCTGTAGAACAAAAAAAGAATAATCGTAATGATCGAAAAAGAAATAGAAGAGGTGATTCAAAAAATCTAGAGAGAGATTCTGATTGGCAAGAAAGAGTTGTTCAAATTCGAAGAGTTTCTAAGACTGTTAAGGGTGGTAAAAAGATGAGTTTTAGGGCAATTGTTGTTGTAGGTAATGAGAAAGGTCAAGTCGGAGTTGGAGTTGGTAAAGCAGGAGATGTCATTGGTGCAGTGAGAAAGGGAGTTTCAGATGGTAAAAAGAATCTTGTTAGGGTTCCTTTAACTCCAAATAATTCAATACCAACTTTATCTAAAGGTCGAGATGGTGCTGCTAATGTACTAATTAGACCAGCCGCTCCAGGTACAGGTGTAATTGCTGGTGGTTCAATAAGAACAGTTTTAGAATTAGCCGGCATAAAAAATGTTTTAGCAAAAAGATTGGGTAGTAAAACACCTTTGAATAACGCAAGAGCAGCTATGGTAGCTCTTTCTCAATTAAGAACACACAAATCTGCCTCAAGGGAGAGAGGCATCTCACTTGAACAGCTTTATTCTTAAAAATTATGACTTCAACATTAAATACACTTAAATCAAACCCTGGCTCGAGAGAGAAAAAATTAAGAAAGGGTAGAGGTATTGCAGCCGGTCAGGGTGCATCATGTGGTTTTGGAATGAGAGGACAAAAGTCACGTTCTGGAAGACCCACACGTCCAGGTTTTGAAGGTGGCCAAATGCCACTATATAGAAGAGTTCCAAAATTAAAGCACTTTGAAATAATTAATCAAAAAAACTTTTCCATAATTAATTTAGAAAAATTAAATGATTTCAAAGATAACGATACTGTTAACTTAGACTCAATAGTTAAGAAAGGATTGATCTTTAAGCCTAAATTTCCTTTAAAAATACTTGGTAACGGAAAGCTCAATGTAAAGTTAAAAGTCCAAGCTCATGCATTTACAAAAGTTGCA
>MWOY01000124.1 GCA_002026015.1 Prochlorococcus sp. HOT208_60m_808G21
AGCTTGAATAATCTTGATGAGATGGGAATTATTAGGGTTGGCGCTTTCGTCGAGAGTGGAGATATTCTTGTAGGAAAAGTTACTCCAAAAGGGGAATCAGATCAACCACCTGAAGAAAAGCTGTTAAGAGCTATTTTCGGTGAAAAGGCTAGAGATGTGAGAGATAATTCCCTCAGGGTACCCAAAACTGAAAAGGGAAGGGTTTTGGATGTTCGCATTTATACTAGAGAACAAGGTGATGAATTACCTCCAGGAGCCAACATGGTTGTTAGAGTTTATGTGGCTCAGAGAAGGAAAATTCAAGTAGGAGATAAAATGGCTGGCAGGCATGGAAATAAAGGAATTATTAGCAGAATTTTACCAAGAGAAGATATGCCTTATTTACCTGATGGAACCCCTGTGGACATAGTTCTTAATCCTTTAGGAGTTCCAAGTAGGATGAATGTTGGTCAAGTTTTTGAATAATTGATGGGCTGGGCAGCCTCCAACTTAAATTGCAGGGTCAAAGTTGTTCCATTTGATGAAATGTATGGAGCTGAAAAATCACATCAAACTGTTCAAGCTTTTTTAGAAGAAGCTTCAAAACAGCCAGGTAAAGCATGGGTTTATAACCCTGAAGATCCGGGAAAGCTATTACTTAAAGATGGCAGAACGGGGGAACCCTTCGATCAGCCAGTTGCTGTCGGATACTCTCACTTCCTCAAATTAGTCCATCTGGTGGATGATAAAATTCATGCAAGATCTACGGGTCCTTACTCCTTGGTTACACAGCAACCCTTAGGTGGTAAAGCTCAGCAAGGTGGACAAAGGCTTGGAGAAATGGAAGTATGGGCTCTTGAAGCTTATGGAGCCGCTTATACACTTCAGGAATTGTTAACAGTTAAATCTGATGATATGCAAGGAAGAAATGAAGCGCTTAATGCGATAGTAAAAGGTAAACCGATCCCAAGACCTGGTACTCCTGAGTCATTTAAAGTTCTTATGAGGGAATTACAATCTTTAGGCTTAGATATAGGAGTTTATACAGACGAAGGAAAAGAAGTAGATTTAATGCAAGATATCAATCCGAGAAGAAATACTCCATCAAGGCCTACTTACGAATCACTCGGAACCTCTGAATATGAGGAAGATTAAATACACAATTAAAACCCTTTAATTTAAATTCGCCAAAAATGACAAACAGCAACTTAAGAACTGAAAATCACTTTGATTACGTCAAGATTTCAATAGCTTCCCCACAAAGAATAATGGATTGGGGTCAGAGGACATTACCCAATGGACAAGTAGTGGGTGAAGTTACGAAACCTGAAACTATTAATTACAGAACACTTAAACCAGAAATGGATGGATTGTTTTGTGAAAAGATTTTTGGGCCATCTAAAGATTGGGAATGCCATTGTGGAAAGTACAAAAGGGTTAGACATCGCGGCATTGTTTGTGAGAGATGTGGGGTTGAAGTAACTGAAAGTAGAGTCAGAAGACATAGGATGGGTTACATAAAACTCGCAGCGCCAGTTTCCCATGTTTGGTATTTGAAAGGAATCCCTAGTTACGTTGCAATACTTTTGGATATTCCGCTTAGAGATGTGGAACAAATTGTTTATTTTAATTGTTATGTCGTTTTAGATCCAGGTGATCATAAAGAACTTAAATATAAGCAACTCCTCACTGAAGATGAGTGGCTGGAAATTGAAGATGAAATTTATGCTGAAGATTCAACTATAGAAAATGAACCTTTTGTTGGAATTGGTGCTGAGGCACTGAAGCAATTACTTGAGGACCTTGATTTAAATCAGGTTGCTGAGGAGCTTAGAGAAGAAATTACTAATAGCAAGGGGCAAAAGAGGGCAAAGCTTATAAAAAGGATAAGAGTTATTGATAATTTTATTGCAACTAATGCAAAACCAGAATGGATGGTTTTAGATGCAATACCAGTTATACCTCCTGATCTTAGACCGATGGTTCAGCTTGATGGAGGAAGATTTGCAACTTCAGATTTAAATGACCTATATAGAAGAGTTATAAATAGAAATAATAGACTAGCTAGGCTCCAAGAAATTTTAGCTCCTGAAATCATAGTAAGAAATGAAAAAAGAATGCTTCAGGAGGCAGTTGATGCACTTATAGATAATGGAAGAAGAGGGAGGACTGTTGTTGGAGCAAATAATAGAGCTCTTAAGTCCCTAAGTGACATAATTGAAGGAAAACAAGGAAGATTTAGACAGAATCTCCTTGGAAAGCGTGTTGACTATTCAGGAAGATCTGTAATAGTTGTTGGTCCTAAATTGAAAATGCATCAGTGCGGTCTCCCAAAAGAAATGGCAATAGAGCTATTTCAGCCTTTTGTAATCCATAGATTGATACGACAAAATATTGTGAATAATATTAAAGCTGCAAAAAAATTAATACAAAAAGCTGATGACGAAGTTATGCAGGTACTTCAGGAAGTTATTGAAGGTCATCCAATTCTCTTAAATAGAGCCCCTACGCTGCATCGTTTAGGAATTCAAGCTTTTGAACCGAAATTAGTTGGAGGTAGAGCAATACAACTTCATCCTTTAGTTTGTCCTGCATTCAATGCTGACTTTGATGGAGATCAAATGGCAGTTCATGTTCCTTTAGCTTTAGAGGCACAAACTGAAGCACGCATGCTTATGCTGGCTAGTAATAATATTCTTTCTCCTGCTACTGGGGA
>MWOY01000125.1 GCA_002026015.1 Prochlorococcus sp. HOT208_60m_808G21
AGAGAAATCTCATCTCTTAATTTTCTAAAAGTATTCCTCTCAAATTTCTTATTTTCAAAGATCCTCATATTAAATTTTCAGTTAAAGCCATCTTCATTTAGTTTTGTGAGTGCTATGGCCAATGCATCTGCTGAATCATCAGGTTTTGGAGGTTTGTTAAGTTCTAAGCTATACATAACAGCATCAAGAATATCTTTCTTAGATGCCTTTCCAGAACCAGCAATTGTTAATTTTATCTGTGCAGGTGAATATTCACTAACATTAATTTTTTTAGAGGCCAATACCATCATAATCACGCCTCTAGCTTGCACCACACTTATGGTAGTGCTTGATCTGTAAAAGAAGAATTTTTCTACCGCCGCTGCAGTTGGTTTCCAATGATTAATTAATTCATTAAGATCTTTGAATATCTCATAAAGTCTATCTTCTTCTTTTTTTTCTTTACCTGTCTCGATAACGCCGCAATCTAATAATATCTTTCTTTCATTTTCTATTTCAATAATTCCATAACCAACTCTAGCTAATCCAGGGTCAATCCCAATTATTCTCACTGTTATTAAGCTTCAGCAGATAATTGAAATTTTGAAAGATTTTCTTTTTCATCTAAATCAAATACTTTACAAAAAGCTTGAATTACTCTTTCACCTGAATCAACTTGTTCTAGAGGATCCTTTCTAAGTCTATGCCTTAAAGAACAAGAAATAACCCTTGCTATGTCATCTTCTTGTACTTCAGTTCTGCCCTCAAAGGCTGCAATTGCCCTTGCAGATCTATTTGTAACAATATCTCCACGTAAACCATCAACATCTAGTTCTCCACAGATTGCAGAAATATTCAATCTTAGGTCATCGTCCATTTGAACAGAATTTAACATTTCTTGTGCTCTAATAACTTTTTGTTGAAGTTCATCCTGTTGTTTCTCAACACTCAATGAAAACTCATCAGGATTATCATCAAAAGAAGTTCTTTGATCAACTACTTGAACTCTTAATTCAGCATCTCTAACTGTCTTAACTTCAACACTCATTCCAAACCTGTCCAATAGTTGAGGCCTTAATTCACCTTCTTCTGGATTTCCTGAACCAATAAGAACAAATCTCGCAGGATGTCTAACAGAGACCCCCTCCCTTTCAACAGTATTCCATCCGGAAGCGGCCGAATCTAAAAGTACATCAACTAAATGATCATCAAGTAAATTCACTTCATCAACGTATAGTAAACCCCTATTAGCTTTTGCTAATAGACCTGGTTCGAATGCCTTAACACCTTCGCTCAAAGCCTTCTCTATATCAATGGTTCCACAAAGCCTGTCTTCAGTAGCCCCTAAAGGCAAGTCAACCATAGGCACTTGTTTTTGAATACTCTCTAGATTTTCTCCTTGAGTAATTTTTTCCAAAACTTCTTTACTTTGTAAATCAGGATCGACTAGTGAACTATTATATGGATCGTCTTTAACAACATCGATTGCAGGCAACAAATCAGCTAAGGCTCGGATTGTAGTAGACTTTCCAGTCCCTCTATCACCCATTATCATCACTCCACCAATTCTTGGATCAATAACATTTAACAAGAGAGCCAATTTCATTTCTTCTTGACCAATTACTGCAGTAAAAGGAAAAACTCTTCTTTTCTTTGTTGTAGGCACAGTTTTAGTTTTCTTAAATATTCAAATAATCAATAGATGCTACTTCAGAAAATGTTTTTAGTAAATATCCCTATCAAATTAAAACAAGAAGTGAATAATAACTAATCAAATTAATACTTACTTATTTTTTTTCGAATTGTTCAAAAACCAGTTTATTTGATGGACAACTCCTCTTAAAACATTTATTTCGTGCTTTGATGTATTTGCCCTCAAAATAAAATTCTTAAATTTAGTGATTTTTGCCTTGGAGGTATGTTTTAAGAGATAACCAACTCGCAAAAGCATTTCCTCTATCCCCACAAATGTATCATGTACTTCTTTCGATGATGCCAAGTTAAAAACTTTTAATTCATTATTTAAATTCTTTTTAGAAGCCTTTTTTAATTCATACAAAACTATTGAAACAGCGTGAGAAAGATTTAATGAAGGATTTTTCTGAGAAGTTGGAATATTAAAAGTTTTATTTGCTAGAAGCAATTCACTGTTAGTTAAACCTCTATCTTCTCTTCCAAATATAATTGCTAAATTATTTATCTTCTTAAAGGATAAAGTCCAATCAAATATATCTTCAGAAGATACAAAAAATGAATCTTTTTTTACATCAATCCTTCCACAAGATGCCAGAACCAAATCACAATCAAAAATTGCTTTTTGAAGATCATCAAAAACCTTACAATGTTCAAGAAATTTTTGACCTTTAAGAGCCATTTTTTTTGCTTCTAAAGAAAATATGTCGCATTTTGGTGAAACAATTCTTAATTCATCAACTTCAAAATTACTACATAATCTAGCAACGCTTCCTACATTTAAAGGGCCATTTGGTTCAACTAAAATTACCTTTAAATTAGAAAAATTTTTTTCCAAAATCATTCGAGGCTATGAAGATATTTTAATAAATTGGACATATTTACAGGATCAATTTCAAAACTTGGCATAGGAGGAGTGAGTCCTCCAGTAACTTGTTTTATTATCTCTTTATCATTCAAACGTTGAGTTATTGAGTGTAAGTCTGGGCCCACTAATCCTCTTGCTGTAATTCCATGACATCCAACACAATTTATCTTAAAAAGAGCATCTCCTTCCTCAGCAGAGCCATTAAGCTCAAGAGTTTCAATAATATACTTGTTATTTTCATGATGATTTACGAAAAATATTGAAAAACAAATCAATAAAACTCCAAATACAACAAAAACAATCTTTAAGAATTCTTTCTTAAAGTCTCTTTCTGCTGCAGTTGATGAAGATGTTGACACAAAAAATAGTCTCTATGTAACAATTGTGAGTAAGAAATTCAAAAAAGGCAAAAAAATGATCGAGCCTCTTCTATGTGGAATTGTTTTAGGTTTAGTTCCAATAACTCTTCTTGGATTATTCGTAAGTGCATGGAATCAATATAGAAGAGGTTCAGGGATGCTGGACATTGATTAAAAATGTTAATCTTGACTGCCCATAATTTCTTACATCTATAGTTTCCCACAAAGTACTTTTTTTAATAAATAGGTTTGGAGAATGTTCACAAATAACTGTAGAATCTTTTTTTAAAAGATTACAATTAAATATTTGACTTAAAACTAATTCATGGAAATCAACATCGTATGGAGGATCTAGATAAACAAAATCAAATTTTAATTTGTTTAAATCCATATTTTTAGATGATAAGTTTCTCTCATAATTAGGTTTTGTCCATTTCAAAACGTCTTTACAAATAACTTCGATATCATTTCGCCTATTATCTATATTCTCCAATGAAAGTAAATTTTCTAAGCAAATTTTTGAGTTGATTTTGTTTTTTTCAATTGCAATTATTTTGCTTGCCCCGTGATTATATGCTTCACAAGATATGGCCCCTGTTCCACTAAATAAATCTAACCAGTTACTATTTTCAACTCTTTTGTTCAATATATTAAATATGGCCTCTCTCACTCTCAAAGTTGTAGGTCTGGTATAAGAATTATTTGGACTTTGGAGTTTTTTACCACCTATTAATCTTAAGTTAGTCTTCATCCCTAAGAATCTATTATTGAATATTACTCAGCCATCTTCTCAAAAGTTTTTCACCGGTTTTTCCAGATTTTTCAGGATGAAACTGACAGGCCAATAAATTATCATTCTCTATCATTGCAGTTAATTTTTCAGAGCCATAATCAACCTGAGCTGCAATAATATTCAAGTCATCTGGGATTGCATGATAGGAATGTACAAAATAGACCCAATTATTTAATTCTTCTAGCCCAAATAAAGTATTTTTTTTTGTGGGTAAAAGTTGGCACCAACCCATGTGTGGGATTCTTTGGTTAACAATATTGGGTATTTTTTGTATTTTTCCTTTTAAAATTCCTAGCCCTTGAACTTTTCCTTCATCACTAGATTCAAAAAGGAGTTGTAGACCTAAACATATCCCAAAAAAGGATTTCCCACTTTTAATCCAATTTTTCAAATCAGTTATCAAATCTTTATTTATTAGATTATTCATAGCTGGATCGAATGCTCCAACTCCAGGAAGTATTATCGCCTTACAAAGCTTGGAATCATTAAAGTTTTTAATTAATATAATTTCTTCTCCAAGACTTTCTAGAGATTTTGTTACAGAATGAATATTACCCATTCCATAGTCTATTAGTCCAATTTTATGCAAAGCTTTTAAATCTATAAATGCTTAGTTAAAGTACTCGAAAGAGTTGCTTTTGGAACAGCACCAACAACGGTATCAACCTTTTGACCTCCTTTAAAGATCATTAATGTAGGAATACTTCTAATTCCGTATTGACTGGCTACATTTGGATTCTCATCTGTGTTTAATTTAAAAACTTTAATTTTCCCTTCAAAGTCTTTTGAGATTTCTTCTACAACTGGAGCGACCATCCTACATGGACCGCACCATGGTGCCCAAAAATCAACCAATACTGGTAGATCACTTTGCAGTACATCCTTGTCAAATGAAGAATCAGTTACGGCTGGAGCTGATGACATAATTTAAGTATTCCTTTTTGAAAATTTAGCAGGCAATTCTTTTAAGTGATGATTTCATTACAGATTAAATAATATAAGTAACAAAATTTCTAAAAAAGCCCGATTAATCGGGCGATTTAGTGTGTGAGGAGTATGGGGTTTCCCCCATCATTTCATAATAACTCCTAATTAGAAAATTTTTCAAATAAAACTCAAATCACTTAGGATTTATAATTTTGCTCTAAGTGAACTACTTACCCATCCCAATCTGCTGAGCTTTTTGATAAACCTTACCTTCTGTAAGAAGTGATGGTGCGATAACTATTTCAACTTCTTGCATTTCTTTAATATTTTTTGCCCCAAGAGTACTCATTGAGGTTCTAATGGCTCCTAATAAGTTATGTGTTCCATCATCAAGTAAGGCAGGGCCTTTAATTATTCTTTCTAAGGATCCTGTAGAACCAACTTCAATTCTTGTACCTCTTGGCAAGACTGGACTTGGAGTAGCCATACCCCAGTGAAAACCTTTACCTGGAGCGCTTGAGGCTTTAGCTATTGGGGATCCAATCATTACAGCATCTGCTCCACATGCTAAACATTTACAGATATCTCCGCCAGTAACAATTCCACCATCACCAATGATAGGAATATAACGACCACTTTCTTTAAAGTAATCATTTCTCGCCGCACTACAATCAGCAATTGCAGTAGCTTGAGGAATTCCAATTCCTAACACTCCTCTTGACGTACATGCCGCTCCAGGTCCTATCCCAACCATCAATCCTGCAACTCCAGCATCCATGAGCAGTTTTGCAACTTCGTAAGTAACACAATTACCAGCTACAACAGGGATATTCATAGATTGACAGAGATCTTTAATATTTAAGGTTTCCTTACCTTCCATACCAAGATGTTCAGTGGAAACAACTGTTCCTTGAAGAAAAAATAAATCTATTTTAGAATTATTAAGTGTTTCTTTAAACTTAATCGCAGCTTGAGGAGTTCCACTAAAAGCTGCTATACCTCCGCTTTCTTTAACCTCATTTATTCTTTGTACAATCAAACCCTCCTTGACCGGTTCACTGTATATTTTCTGCATTAATGGAACAAATTCATTCTTCCCGACTGATGCTATTTGGTTCAATATCTCATTAGGATTTTCATATCTTGTTTGTATACCCTCCATATTAATAACCCCCATGGAACCTAATTTTGTGAGTTCTACAGCCGTATTAACATCGACAACGCTATCCATAGCACTAGCTACGATAGGAACTTCTCTTTTGATATCACCTATTGACCAAGAAGGATCAGTTAAATCGTAATCAAGTGTTCTATTACCAGGGACTAAAGCTATTTCATCTATGCCATAAGCCCTTCTGACTTTTTTATTTAAACCAAGTTCAATATTCACAGAATTTTTCTATTTGTTCTGATTAAATTAACAACTAAAGGGGTAATAAGCCAAGATTTATTCAAAAACAACAGGTTTTATTTTGATTTGTGTGTAAATGTGAGTATTTGGGAATTAAATAAATATTTTTTTTTATTCATTATGACAATCAGCGATTATTATTAAAAAAAGGATTTTTATATGTCTGATATTTTAGATTCTGATAACTCAGGATTAAGCGAAGATAACGACCGAATTATTCAGACTGATCTAAGAAACGAGATGTCTCGCTCATACCTTGAGTATGCAATGAGCGTTATAGTAGGTCGAGCTCTCCCAGATGTAAGAGATGGATTAAAACCTGTTCATAGAAGAATTCTTTATGCAATGTATGAACTTGGTTTAACTAGCGGTAGACCATACAGAAAATGTGCAAGAGTTGTTGGAGAAGTACTAGGTAAATATCACCCTCATGGCGATACTGCTGTTTATGATGCTTTGGTTAGGATGGCTCAGGATTTCTCTATGAGGATGCCACTCATAGATGGCCATGGAAACTTTGGTTCTGTTGATAACGACCCACCAGCAGCAATGCGATATACAGAATCCCGTTTACAGTCTCTTACAGATGAAAGTTTATTAGAGGATATTGAATCTGAAACTGTAGATTTCGCTGATAACTTTGACGGATCTCAACAAGAGCCAACAGTTTTACCTGCGAGGATTCCTCAACTACTACTTAATGGATCATCTGGTATAGCAGTAGGGATGGCAACTAATATTCCACCTCATAACTTAGGGGAATTAATTAATGGTCTTAAATCAATCATCAATAACCCTTCGATTGAAGATAGAGAACTTTTTGAAATAATTAAGGGGCCTGATTTTCCAACAGGTGGTCAAATCTTAGGCAGAGATGGTATCAGAGAAACTTTTAAGACAGGAAGAGGGTCAATAACCATGAGAGGTGTAGCAAATATTGATCAAATTAAATCCCCTGGCAGGGCAGAAAAAGATGCTGTCATTATTACAGAGCTTCCATTTCAAACTAATAAAGCGGCATTGATTGAAAGAATTGCTGACTTAGTTAATGAAAAAAAATTAGAGGGTATTTCTGATATTAGAGATGAAAGTGATCGAGATGGGATGAGGATTGTTATCGAACTAAAAAGGGATGCCTACCCACAAGTAGTTTTAAATAATTTATTCAAGTTAACCCCTCTACAAAATAACTTTAGTGCTAATATTTTAGCCTTAGTAAAAGGAGAGCCCACTACACTTTCACTAAGAAAAATGTTAGATGTATTTCTAGACTTCAGAGTAGAGACAATAAGGCGAAGAACAGGATTTTTATTAAAAAAGGCTGAAGAAAGGGATCACATTGTAAAAGGTCTTTTATTAGCGTTGGGTTCTATGGATGAAATTATCAATCTAATAAGATCTGCAAAAGATACAGCCTCGGCTAGAGAAAAATTACAAACTGATCATGAGTTAACTACCACACAGGCAGAAGCAATCTTACAAATGCAGTTAAGAAGATTAACAGCCCTAGAAGCAGATAAAATTAAAGGTGAACATAATGAGTTGACCCGAAAAATCAACCAATATCAGCAAATATTGAATAGTAAAGAGAGAATTTTTGAAATTATTCTTGAAGAACTTAATAAAATCGATGAAAGATTTTCCTCTCCAAGAAAAACAGAAATACTTGATTTAGGAGGTGGTCTAGATGATATTGATCTTATCGCTAATGAAAGATCTGTAGTTTTATTTACTGAAGCAGGTTATTTAAAAAGAATGCCTGTTAATGAATTCGAATCTACAAGTCGTGGGTCAAGAGGTAAGGCTGGAACAAAGACACAAGAAGATGATGAAGTAAAACTATTTATAAGCTGTAATGATCATGATACTCTTTTGCTTTTCAGCGATAGAGGAGTATCTTATGCTCTCCCAGCATATAGAGTTCCTATGAGTAGCAGAACAGCTAAAGGTACTCCATCAGTTCAACTTCTCCCAATACCAAGAGAAGAAAAGATAACATCGCTGGTTGCAGTAGATTCATTTGATAACGATTGTTATCTATTAATGCTAACCAAGGCTGGATTTATAAAAAGAACTTCATTATCTGCCTTCTCAAAAATACGATCAAATGGACTAATAGCAATAAATCTTGAGGATGGAGACGCTTTAACTTGGGTTAGATTATCAAGTGAAGGTGATAGTGTTTTGATTGGATCAAGAACAGGAATGGCGATTCATTTCAGATTAAATATTAACGAATTAAGGCCACTTGGCAGGACAGCGAGGGGTGTTAAATCTATGAATCTTAGGAAAGGAGACAATCTTGTATCTATGGATGTGCTGAAATCTGATTTAGTTGATCAATTGGCTAAAAATGAAGATCTTACTAAGGAATTTGATGAAAATCTTCAAGTTAACTCTTCAGAGGGTCCTTGGGTACTAATAGCCAGTGCATTTGGACTAGGTAAAAGAGTACCTGTAAATCAGTTTAGATTACAAAAAAGAGCAGGAATGGGTTTGAGAGCAATAAAATTCAGAATTAAAGATGATGCATTAGTTTGTTTGAAGGTCCTTGGAGAAGGGGAAGAATTACTTTTTGTGACCGAAAAAGGGGTGATAGTAAGAACAAACGCAGATAAAATTTCCCAACAATCTAGAGCCGCTACTGGAGTAAAATTACAAAGATTAGATGAGGGTGATCATTTATCAGAAGTTGTCTTAGTTCCTCATGCACAAACAGAAGAATCAGGTCAATTCATCCCAGGCTCAGAAATTTAAAAGAAAATGGTTTACTAGATCATATGGAAATACTTGACATTTTAATTCTAGGTTCCGGGCCTGCTGCGCTATGCTTGGCTTCAGAATTAGCCAAGCAAGATCTAAATATAAAGGGGATATCAACAAAATCTCCGAATGAAAAATGGGAGAATACATATGGTATTTGGGCTTCTGAATTAGAGGAATTAGGATTAGAGTCTTTGTTATCTCATAGATGGTGTAAAACAGTTAGTTTTTTTGGAAATGGGGAAAATGAAAAAGGAGATAATCCAACAAAACATAATTATGATTATGGTTTAATAAATCAAGAAGCCTTTCAAAACGAACTTTTAAACAAGTGCAAAGGGATTGAATGGTTGAATGAAACAGCAAAAGATATTAAAGAGAAAAATAAAATATCTGAGGTAATTTGTTTTTCAGGACTAAGGATAAAGGCAAGATTAGTCATTGACGCAAGTGGTCATAAAAGTAATTTTGTAAAAAGGCCATTCCAAAATGAAATCGCTCAACAAGCTGCGTATGGAATTGTCGGCAAATTTTCATCGCCACCAGTCAATAAGGAACAGTTTGTTTTAATGGATTTTCGTCCAAATCATTTAAATATTCAAGAAAAGTTATCATCTCCGTCATTTCTCTATGCAATGGATCTTGGAAATGAAACGTTTTTTGTTGAAGAAACATCATTAGCTAGTTATCCTGCACTATCCCAAGAGAATCTTAAAAAAAGACTTTTTAAAAGACTTAATAGTAAGGGTATTGAGGTAAGTGAAATTTTTCATGAAGAGAATTGCCTTTTCCCAATGAATTTACCCCTCCCATTTAAAAAACAATTTGTACTTGGTTTCGGAGGGTCCGCCAGCATGGTTCATCCTGCATCAGGATACATGATCGGATCTTTATTAAGAAGAGCTCCACTTCTTGCAGAAAAATTAGCAATCTTTTTAAAACAACCCCATCTAAGTTCACTTGAACTAGCAACAAAAGGTTGGGGGATCCTATGGCCTTATGAGTTAATACAAAGGCATAAACTGTACCAATATGGTCTTAGAAGATTGATGAGTTTTGACGAAAGTAGATTAAGAAGCTTTTTCTCAAATTTCTTTAGATTATCAACTAATGAATGGGTAGGTTTTCTCACTAATACACTTCCACTCCCAAAACTAATTTACGTTATGAGTAAAATGTTTATAAATTCACCTCTAAAAGTAAAACTAGGAATGCTTAAGTTAAATTAGTTTTTTATTTTCGCCAATCATCAATATTAATATCTGGGAAAACTTTATCTTCTTCCTCAATATCTTCAAGAAATTTTAAATTAATATTGGAATGATTTTTAATCATTTCAACTATTCTCCAGAACCTAAACAAATGTCTCTCTATCCTCTCTTTTGCAAGCTCAGTTGTAGTTCCAGCTCTTAGTATAAAACTCCAATCAGAGGACTCAGAGAGAAGTAATTCTCTTGCTGCTTGCTTGAAAAGTCTTGGAGATAAGTCATTATTAAAATTTTTAGAGCATAAATCAACAAAAGTTGAGCCTGCTTTAGTGATTTCAGGAACAATCCACGCATTTGCATCATTAATCCAGTAGTTATGATAACCACCTTGTCCCCAGCTTGATGGTGATGGATCGCAAATCTGAAGATTTGGCTTTTTAATTAAGAATTCTTTTAAATTTGTAAGCCTAATTGAATATTTACTAGAGTTTTTTAAAATATTTTCAATAAAAAAAGGTCCCTCATACCACCAATGACCAAACAACTCCGCATCAAATGGAGCTACTAATAAGGGCTTAAAGGAAGAGGATAATGTTAATTTTTCTAATTGCTTGGATCTCGCAAGAAGATAAGAATCAGCATGTTCTGCAACCTTCTTTTTGGCTTCATTTTCTAAGTAAAACGCCTTTTCACCTAATGGTACCTTATCATCTGTAATCTTATGAAACTTCAAACCTAAAGGTCTTTTAGTTGAGATACCCTTCTTTTGGAGTTTAGAAATAGGTAATTCCCATCCCAAATCTTTATGAAATTCCCTATAAACTTTGTCTCCAGGGAACCCTTCCTTTGCAGACCATACGGGTAAAGTTGATTCACTATCTCTTCCAAAGAAGGCAACTCCTTTTTTCGAACATATTGGAGCATACACACCATACCTAGGCCTTGGTGTAGCGTTTAGAATACCGTGACCATCTAAGATTGCATATCTAATTCCACAATTAAATAGCATTTCATCTAAATTCTCATAATATGCACATTCAGGTAACCAAATACCTAAAGGCTTAGTTCCAAAAATATTTTCATGGTTTCTAATGGCTGTATTAATTTGTCCTTTAACAGTTTCTGGATTCTCCCTTAGAATTGGCAAATATCCGTGAGTAGCAGCACAAGTAAGAATATCCAAATTTCCAGAGTTATTTAAAACTCTAAACTTCTCAATTAAATTGCCAGAACATTTTTGCCAATACAAGTATTTTTCATTAAGATTATTCATTAAAAATGCAGAGGCATTTTTTTCTTCTTTTGGCAGTTCGTTTAAGAAATCATTTCTTGTTTCAATCCAGCTTGGGAATGTTTCTTGAATTTTTTTATTATTTAGAAGTGATAATAATGTTGGAGACAAACTAATAGTAAGTTTGGTATTTAAAGGATTTTCATGCTTGGAAGATTCTATTGATTGAAGTAGCGGTATATAACATTCCAAAATCGCTTGAAATAACCAGTCCTCTTCTAAGGAGTTTTTTTCATTTTTTCTGACATAAGGTAGATGAGCATGTAAAACTATCGCTAACTGGCCTAAGATATTGTTTTTAGAGTATTGCCCATTCATACTTTTTAAATTTATGCCAATAGTTCCATAAAAAATCGAAAATATCTTTTATAATTGTAAAAACATTAATCCTAAAAGAATACTTTAAAATTTAAGTATTTTATTTTATTTATCAGAATTTTAACCAATATTATTTAAGTTATAAATTTTCAGCAAATTATTATTGAATCAAATCTAGTCAAATTTTTTTAATTAGCTTAATATAAGTTTAGATTGTGCCCTCTGATGTCAAAAGATCCTGGAAGAATTTTGATATTTGATACAACTCTTCGAGATGGAGAGCAATCCCCTGGTGCCAGTTTAAATCTAGAAGAAAAACTTGCTATCGCCCATCAATTAGCAAGATTAGGAGTTGATGTTATTGAAGCTGGATTCCCTTTCGCAAGTCCAGGAGATTTTAAAGCTGTTAATAAAATTGCTAATGCCGTAGGGAAAGAAAATGGCCCTATAATATGTGGTTTAGCTAGAGCTTCTAAAGGAGATATAAAAGCATGTTATGAAGCAATAAGTCCAGCTCCTAAGAAAAGAATACATACTTTTATTGCCACAAGTGATATTCATCTTAAACATAAACTTAAAAAATCAAGAAAAGATGTTCTTCAAATAGTTCCAGAAATGGTTAATTATGCAAAATCCTTAGTAGATGATATTGAGTTTTCTTGTGAAGATGCATCAAGGAGTGATCCTGAATTTTTATACGAAGTAATTCAACTAGCAATTTCGGCAGGAGCGACGACTATAAATATCCCTGACACTGTTGGATTTACAACTCCTAGTGAATTTGGCAAACTAATAGCCGATATAAATAAAAATGTTCCAAATATTGATGAGACAGTAATCTCGGTTCATGGTCATAATGATTTGGGTTTAGCAGTAGCCAATTTTCTTGAGGCAGTAAAAAATGGAGCAAGACAACTTGAATGTACTATTAATGGAATTGGTGAAAGAGCCGGGAATGCCTCTCTAGAAGAATTAGTAATGGCACTTCATGTTCGGAAAAGTTTTTTTAATAGTTTTTTCAAAAGAAATCCAAATTCACCAACTCCTCTCACAGCTATAAGAACAGAAGAAATAACAAAAACCTCCAGACTTGTATCTAACCTAACTGGAATGACTGTACAACCAAATAAAGCAATTGTTGGAGCTAATGCTTTTGCCCATGAGTCAGGCATTCATCAGGATGGTGTTTTAAAAAATAGACTAACTTACGAAATTATCGATGCAAAAACTGTTGGTTTGAGTGACAACAAAATATCTTTAGGGAAACTTAGTGGGAGAAGTGCGGTAAGAGCAAGATTAGAAGAGATGGGATATGACTTAAGCCGAGAAGATTTAAATGATGCTTTTGCTCGTTTTAAGGATTTAGCTGACAGGAAAAGAGAAATTACTGATAGAGACCTAGAAGCAATTGTTAGTGAACAAGTTCAGCTCCCAGAAGCTAAATTTCAATTAAGTCTTGTACAAGTAAGTTGCGGTAACGCCTCTAAACCTACTGCAACCATTTCCCTTCTAAACACTGAAGATAATAGTGAGGATACTGCCGTATCAATAGGGACTGGGCCCGTTGATGCTGTATGCGAGGCTTTAAATAAATTAGCTAAAGTTCCCAATGAATTAATTGAATTTTCTGTTAAGTCGGTAACAGAAGGAATTGATGCTTTGGGCGAAGTGACAATAAGAATAAGAAGGGATAATAAAATATATTCTGGTCATTCTGCAGATACAGACGTTGTAGTTGCAGCTGCGAATGCTTACGTAAATGCTTTAAATAGACTTGTGTTTTCTGAGAAAAAAAATTCAATTCATCCACAATTTGATAACTTAGAGAATTCTGATAATAAATTTCTTCCTAATCCTGCAAATTAAATTTTTTTCTTAGGATTATTAAGTAGTATAAAAAAATAGTCTCTTAATACTGTAGATTAATCTAATAGTTAAAGCAGTAAATATGAGAGAAAGGGTAATTGGATATTGGGTACTTTCTTGGGTTGGTTTAATCGGCAATATAATTGCACTTCCAATAATTGCATTAATAATAAGTTATGGGCCTCCACTAAAAGTTGCTAATATAACCCTTGCCATAAGTCTTGGGTGGCCTGCAGCAATCGTTGGAATTGTTTCTTCAGCAGCTCTTTTGGCAGAGAGAAAATGGGGCGTAACTTTAACTTTAGTGTCTTTATCAATGGTAATTTCTGGTACGGGTCCTTATTCAGTTGTAAGGCTCATAACTCTTCAAGACATTTATGGAGTTGGTGGGTTTACTCTTTTAACAACATTATTAAGTACGCTAGCTCTTCTTTATTGGTGTAATCCGAAACATCGAAGAAGTATTAGGTTATAAAATTGAAAATTAAGAGAAGGTATTATTCTTGCTAGTTGGATACTGAATTCTTCTATGTCTAATTCTTTTCCACACATTCAAGAATGCCCTTTTTATCAGGAAAATTTCTCCTTTCGATAAGTTACTATCATCTAATTGCCCATCTTTTTCACGCGAGTAGATAATATTAGAAATCGTTTTCAAAGCTTCTTTATCAGATGCATTAATATTCATAGCTCTTAGAGCTGCTTCACATCCATCGGCAAGCATTAAAATAGCCGTTTCTTTGGACTGAGGAATAGGTCCTTTGTATCTAAAATAATTTTCATTGATGTCTAGATTTTTTTCTTTAGCTTTTTGAAAAAAATATCCCATTTTAAGGGTACCTTGATGTTCAGGAATAAAATTAGCTATAAGTTTAGGAAGTCTATTTTTTCTTGCAAATTTCAATCCTTCATCAACGTGAGCCTGTAATACTTCTGCACTTTTAATCGGATCATCTAATTCGTCATGCGGATTTTTTGAACCATCCTGATTTTCAATAAACCAATTAGGTGCATGTAATTTGCCAACATCATGATATAACGCTCCAGTTTTAATAAGATCGATATCACCCCCAATCATTCTTGTTGCTTCCTCTGCTAAACCACATATAAGCAATGTATGTTCAAAAGTACCTGGAGCTTCTAAAGACAATCTTCTAATTAGAGGTTTCTCCTTATCAGCCAATTCTAGTAATCTTGCTTTAGTTAATAGTCCAAATATAGATTCAAAAATTGGAATAAATAAAATTGTAAAAAGCATAGCTATTGCCAATACCAAGGAATCAGAAAATATATCCCCATATGATGAAACAAAATTTTGATTATTAATAAGAGATATTTTGTCTTTACTTATCAATATCCATTGACTCAAAAACGATCCTATAGGGACAAAAATTGATAGTTGAAGTAACTGAGCTCTACTTCTTATTCTTCCTCCAAGAAGTGATACTATTGATGCACAAACTAATAAAATAAAAAACAAATTGTTATTAATAACAATTTCTGGGTCAGGCCAAATAAGACTCGCTATTGATACCCAAGCTAAAGCTGTCATGCTTCCCATTCCTTGAGATATTATTAATGCTGGTGGAATTATCATAGATAATGGACTTATGGTTGAAGCTAAGGCTAATTTGGTAACTTGTACTGCTAAAAGAAGAGTAATGATCAAGAAGATCTGTCTTGAAGAAATTGTGGGATTCTCTTTTTTTGAAACTAATATCAAAACTCCGGAACTTATAAGTACTTCAGTAAAGGTCAAAAACCAAGAAAAAATATCTGCGATATTTAAAGGCGAGATAAGAAGTAATTTATAAGAAGAAATTATTGATATTAAAATGCATACTAAAAAGATTATGAGATTATCTATTTTTGAAATTTTAATTGATTGTTTCACTGGGACTTGACTTCGCCTCCAAAGATAAAACAATTTTTTTAGGGTAGTTATGATGTTTTGCACAGAATATAGATAAATCTATTTGAATAATTTAAAATTATAGGCATGCTAGGTGTAAAAAGGAGATGTTTTTCTAAATGTCATTAAAATTAGACGGTAAAAAATTATCTCTTGAAATTGAAGAAAGATTAACAGATTATATCTCTAGTAATAAAATAATTGCGAAAAGGGCTCCCGGTCTAGCCGTAATAAGAATAGGTGAAGACCCCGCTAGTGGTGTTTACGTTAAAAACAAGGAAAAAGCATGTTCAAGGATTGGAATAAAGAGCTTTATCTTTCATCTAAAAGATAGTGTAGAGCAAAAAGACGTTGAACAATTAATAATCAAACTTAATTCTGATAAGGATATTGACGGAATGTTACTTCAACTTCCCATCCCAAAGAAGTTTGACGAGCAAAAACTGATCAGCCATATTAATCCAAGCAAAGATGTAGATGGACTAAATGAGATAAATATCGGCAAACTAGTAAAAAATGAGCCTGCGATGAGATCATGCACACCAGCAGGAATTATTAATTTATTAAAATCCCAAAATATTACAATTGAAGGTAAGAAAATTGTTGTCATAGGAAGAAGTCTGCTTGTTGGGAAACCCCTATCGCTTATGTTGTTGAATTTAAATGGCACGGTAACAATTACTCATTCTAAAACATTAAATTTGAATAAAGTTTGTAAAGAAGCCGATATTCTAATTGCGGCTGCGGGAAAACCCAATCTTGTAGATTCGAGTTTTGTGAAAGAAGGAGCAATAATTATTGATGTAGGAATACATAGATTAAAAAGTTCCGATAAAAATCAAACCAGATTATGTGGCGATGTATTATTAGAAGATGTCATTTCTAAAGTATTTGCTTACACACCTGTACCAGGAGGTGTTGGACCAATGACAGTAACAATGTTACTTGTAAACACTATTTTTAGCTGGCAAAAACAATTTGGTTTATCATCAACTCTTAATGACCTTTTGCCATAAAATCCAAGATGAATTTTTTTTTACTAAAGGTATAAAATGACTGAAGTTATAAGTAGTATTTCTGATTTTGAAAAATATCTTAAAAAAACAAAAAAGGTTGTAGAGGAAGCACTTGATTTTTCCTTGGGCCCCGAGAATCCAGAAATATTAAGAGAATCAATGAGATATTCCCTCTTAGCTGGAGGGAAAAGAATACGTCCAATTTTATGTTTAGCTTCTTGCTCACTGGCTGGCGGAGAACCATCTCTTGCAGTTCCTACTGCGGTAGCAATAGAAATGATCCATACAATGTCCTTGATTCATGATGATCTGCCCGCCATGGATAATGATGACTTGAGGAGAGGTAGGCCGACAAATCATAAAGTATATGGAGATGCAATAGCTATTCTCGCAGGCGATGCTTTATTAACAAGGGCCTTTGAAATGGTCTCTTTAAGAAGCCCTGGAGTCGATCCAAATAGACTATTAAATGTAGTGGGAGAATTATCCCTAGTTGCTGGCGCACCAGGCCTAGTCGGGGGACAAGTTGTTGATTTGGAATGCGAAGGGAAAGAAGTCGACCTTGAAACTCTCGAATATATTCATCTTCACAAGACTGGGGCTCTATTAAAGGCCTGCGTTAGAACAGGTGCGATGATCGCAGGAGCTAACGAAAAACTATTACAAGCTCTAACAACATATGCAGAGGGAATTGGTTTAGCCTTCCAAATAATAGATGATATTCTTGATTTAACTTCCAGCAGTGAAAAGCTTGGTAAAACTGCCGGAAAAGATCTTTTAGCTGACAAAACTACTTACCCTAAATTACTTGGAATGGAGGAGTCAAAGAAAAGAGCATTTGATTTAGTTGAAAAAGCAAAAAAAGCAATCGAACCTTGGGGCGCAGATGCAAAGTATTTAATATCGTTAGCCGACTT
This sequence comes from Prochlorococcus sp. HOT208_60m_808G21, assembly GCA_002026015.1. Classification (GTDB taxonomy): domain Bacteria; phylum Cyanobacteriota; class Cyanobacteriia; order PCC-6307; family Cyanobiaceae; genus Prochlorococcus_A. Next base: position 17,321 of record MWOY01000125.1, read on the forward strand.
TATTACAAATAGAGACAGATAATTATTTTTAATTTATGTCTGAGTTTTTTTCCTTTTTTAATAATTCAGTTCTTTTCTGGAGCCTATTATCCTGTTTTCTAGCTCAATTTTTTAAGATTTTATTCAATTTCTTTTCAACTGGAGAGATAAGATTAGGAATTATGTTCGAAACGGGTGGTATGCCCTCGAGTCATTCCGCCTTAATAACTGGCGCTTCATCTGGTATAGGTTATGAATTAGGATTTGATAGCTCAATATTCGCATTATCAGTTGCTGTGGCACTAATAGTTATGTATGACGCAAGTGGTGTTCGAAAATCAGCTGGAATTCAAGCTGCAGAGATTAATAAACTATCAAAAAAACTAGACCCTCAATCTGAATTACTGTTAAAAGAAACACTGGGTCATACGAAAAT
>MWOY01000126.1 GCA_002026015.1 Prochlorococcus sp. HOT208_60m_808G21
ACTAGATTTAAATGTACCTATTGAAAAAATAATAATTTCTGGAAAAGAAATTTATAGCATAGGTTTAGGAGCTTTGATTGTTTGTTTTGATAAAGATCTTTCATTGGAAATAGTAAATGCAATTGGTAAGTTAAAAGAAGATTTAAAACCAGAAATAATGCGGGTTGTTTTCAAAGATGATGGATTTAAAGACGATGTAATAAAAACAAATGCTTTGCAAGCTTTAAAGCTATTTGGCATTCAAGATATTAAAAGTATTTAATATATCTAAAAGTGAAATTTCAGTTTGATCCTAATCAGAATCATCAGAGAATTGCTTGGGAATCAGCAATTGGGATTTTTGAAGGCCAGGAACTTAATAAAACTATTTTTTCAATGCCTAGTGTTCAATCTACAGGTCAACTTAATTTGATGAGTGGAATTAAAGATATTGAAAAAGGATTTGGGAATCGATTAGTTCTTCTTAATGAAGATATTTTAGAAAATTTAAAGCATATTCAACTTAGTAATGGCCTTAAGCAATCAAAAGAATTAAAAAGCTATGATTTTACGATTGAAATGGAAACTGGAACTGGGAAAACTTATGTTTATCTCAGATCCATATTTGAAATGAATAAAAAATATGGTTTTACAAAATTTATCATTGTGGTCCCAAGTATTGCAATAAAAGAAGGTGTTTATAAATCACTTCAAACAATGGAAAATCACTTCCAGGAACTATATGAAAATGTACCTTTTGATTATTTTGTTTATAACTCACGTAGATTAGAGCAAGTTCGTAGCTTTGCGAGTAATAATTATCTACAAATTATGATAATTAATATTGATGCATTTAGAAAAAGTTTTTCTGATCAAAGTAAAGAAAATAGTGCAAATATTATTAATCGTTGGAACGATAAGATGCAAGGAGTCCCAATTGACTTTATAAAATATACGAGGCCTATTCTGATAATAGATGAGCCTCAAAGTGTTGATACAACTGCTAAATCTAGGGAGGCAATAAGTTCTTTAAACCCTCTATGTACATTTCGTTATTCAGCTACTCATATTGATAAATTCAATATGATCTATAAGCTAGATGCGGTTGATGCTTATGAACAGAAGTTGGTTAAGCAAATAGAGGTTGCCTCTCTGGAGGTTGAGGATGGTTACAATAAAGCGTTTATAAAGCTTTTAGAGGTTGATAACAAAAAGTTTCATCGTGCTCGTATTGAGGTAGATATTCAACAAAAGTCAGGAATTAAAAGAAAAGCTTTATGGGTCAAGCAGGGAACTGATTTGTTCGAGGATATTACAAAAAGGAATATTTATGAAGGATTTATAATTAATGATATTCATTGTGAAAAAGGTAATGAGTATATTGACTTTCAAAGTAGAGATGAAATTTTAAGATTAAATAATGTAATTGGTGATTTCAATACCGATGAATTTAAGAGATCGCAAATTCGCAAAACTATCGAGGAGCATCTTAATAAAGAGTTAAGACTGAATCCAATGGGAATAAAAGTTTTGAGCTTAATATTTATTGATAAAGTTTCAAATTATAGAAACTATAATAATCAGGACGGTAAAGGTAAATACGCTAAAATTTTTGAGGAAGAATATTCTAAAGCCATCAAAAAGCCAAAATATAATAAATTATTTTTGAACTTTCAGAATAATAAAATCCCTGAAGATGCACATGAAGGTTATTTTTCAAAAGATAGAAAAGGAAGTTTTACTGATACAAAAGGAACAACTATTGCGGATGAAGATACTTTTAATTTGATAATGAAAGATAAAGAGAAGTTATTAGATTTCAACTCTAAGTTGAGGTTTATTTTTTCACACTCTGCATTAAAAGAGGGTTGGGACAATCCGAATGTTTTTCAAATTTGTACTTTAAATGATACAAAATCAATTATCAAAAAACGCCAAGAAATTGGCAGAGGTTTAAGACTAGCTGTAAATCAAGAAGGCAAGCGCGTGAAAGGTTTTGATATAAATACTTTGACTGTTATGGCAAATGAGTCTTATGAAGATTTTGTTGAGGGTTTGCAAAAAGAGATAGAAGAAGAGGAAGGAATTAAGTTTGGTGTAATTCAAGATAATAGTTTTTCTAACATAGTCATAGAAAAACAAAATGGTCAAAAATCTTATCTCGGTTTAGAAGCTTCAGAAAAGATATGGAATGCTCTAAAAAAAGATAAATATATTGAAGAGAATGGCAAAGTTAATGATTCGCTTAAAACTGACTTAAAAAATGAAACATTAATAATTTCAGAAGAATATGAAAAATATCGAAATGAAATAATAGCGATACTTAAGAAAGTAGCTGGCGGAATCAATATCAAAAATAATTCTGATAAGCGAGTTGTTAAATTAAATAAAAAAGTATTTAATAGTCCTGAATTTATTGATTTATGGAATCGTATAAAAATTAAAACAAGTTATAGTGTGGATTTCAATCCAATAGAACTTATAAACAACTGTGCAGAAAAAATTAATAAAGATCTTATAGTAACTAAAACAAAGCTTAAATATAAAGTTGCAAAAACTGAATTAAGCCAAGCTGGTTTTGATGTAACTGTCACTAAAGAAAGTACTCAAATATATGATGGAGAAGATTCGCTTTTCATTCCTGATATACTAACCTACTTGCAAAATGAAACAAATTTAAAGAGAAAATCAGTTTTAGATATTTTGATTAAAAGTGGCCGCCTTAAAGATTTTAAAAATAATCCACAAAAATTTATTGATGAGGTAAAAAAAATTATAAATAGGGAAATGAGGAGTTTTATTGTCAATGGAATAAAATACCAAAAAATCAAAGGCAATCATTTCTTTCATCAAGAACTTTTCGAAAGTGAAGAATTAATAGGTTTTTTAAAAAAAAATATGGTTGAAGTAAAAAAATCTGTTTATGACCATGTTATTTATGATGCGGAAACAGAGTTTAATTTGATTTCATTTTTTGAAAATAATGATGAGATTAAACTTTATACTAAATTGCCAAAATGGTTTAAGATTGAAACTCCTTTGGGTACTTATAATCCAGATTGGGCAGTTTTATTTCAAATGGATGAAATGGAAAAACTTTATTTAGTCGCAGAAAGTAAGGGTAGTATTTTAAACGAAAATCTTCGAGGGATTGAAAATGATAAAATAGAGTGTGCTAAAAAGCATTTTAAGGCTTTAGGAGATGGGAGCCAATACATTCTTGCAAGCGATGATACAACTTTCTTAGATCAAGCAATAAATAAATATTCTTAAATTAAATGATAAAAGAATTGAAAATTTAGCAGGAGTTTTCCTTTTACAATATTTGAGTATTTTTGAACAGAAGATTGATTTGAACCAATAAATAGGAATAAAGATTTAATAAAATTAAACTCAAATTGGCTTGATGCTTATGTTGAACTTCAACCATTTGAATTAAAGAAAAAGTTCCTTGAAAATTAATTAAAAGTTTTAGTTGGAGAAAACCAAGGTATAAAAGATATATGTTCTTGGAAAAGGGAAAAAAAGAAACAAATCAAAAAAAATTCTTTATTAAAATTTGATCATGAATTAGCAAATAAATATATATATCGATTTGCGAACTACAAATAAGATTTAAGGTTAATGACTACAGACCTTATCACTTTAAATAATTATCGATAATACAAAATTACTTCTTGCAAAGAAGAATTTCTTTTGGCAATATTAGTAACCGACTTCAAAATTGGCACATCAAAATAGATGTTTCCCTTAATGGCCAAAAAGAACTGAAGGATTTGAGATCAGGGGATTTATTATTTTTCTTTCGGTTCAGCTGTTAAAAAGTTCCTACACACATACTCATAGAAAATGAAAATTTTAAAAAATATAAGGTCGCTACCTGGCGATTCTCTGAGAGTTATTCGTCGTACTCCACCTCTTGTTTTTGCAATGGCTGTATTATCACTTGGTGGTTTTATTGGGGCATCAACAGTTCTCGTAAGAGGTTTTCGGATAGTTGAAAATTCAATCACTGTTACAGGTGCAAGTACCGAAAGTTTTGAAAGTGATATTGCAAAATGGTCCGTTCAGGTCAGGGCTACTGGTAAAACTCAAATTGACTCTTTTAACAATCACAAAGAGTCAATGGAAAAAACTATGAATTTCCTTAAAGATAATGGCATCGTAGATGGCATTAAACAAGAAGTTTATCTTGGACCAGCGAGCATAAAGGAATATGAAACCAAGCATCCAAAGACAAATGAAATCATAAGAAGCGAATGGATTACTTATCAGAGTATTGAAATCCAGAGCAACGATGTGCACAGGATTCAAAAGACTCACAGTAAGATAACTGGACTACTTGGTGAAGGTGTAATTGTTAGACCAAGTTCTCCTGAATTTACCTATTCAAAACTTGCTGATAAAAGAGTAGATATGCTCGCTAAGGCTGCAAAAGATGCACGCATTAGAGCTGAAGCTATTGCTCTTCAGGCAGGTTCAGAAGTGGGAGGTTTGAAGAAAGTAAACACTGGGGTATTTCAGATCACAGTTCCTAATTCCACTAGAGTAAGCAGTTGGGGATCTTATGATACTTCAACAATCAAGAAAGATATTACTGCTGTAATGGGAGTAACTTTCGCTGTTAAATAATTGACTTAGGGAGTCTTCTTTTTGCCTTTAAGGATCATCAATAAAGGTAATCCAATAAGCATTAAGCTCCCATCAATTAACAAAAAAGTGTTCAGATTCATTAATCCATTCCATTTGGGATATCCCATGTAAGAGGTACACCCTTCTTGACCTTGTCTTTCTTCATATCTTCCATCTCTTTTCTAATTTTATTGTAATAAGAAAGTTCTTCTGGATCATCTGAACCAAGACCATATCCCATGGTCGCTGCTAGATAAATCCTATACATTCTGTAAGTACTTAAAGTCATACTTTGATCATAAACAACTAAATGTTAAATCAGGAAAAAAGTTATTTTTAAATCTTCTACCAAAATGAAAAAATTATTTCTTCTATCACTATTAATAAGTTTAATTTCTCCAATTAAAACTTTTGCTGGTTTTCCAGAGGGAGAAAAAGGATTTGATCTTAAGAAAATTGAAGAGTCTTTTAAGTTGCCTTGCGATGAAATAGGTAATGATGAATGTATAGCTAGAGCTTTTGGAGTAGGAGCTTGCACCTGGGTATTTGGAATTAAAAATGGTAGAGAATCAAAAGAAGCTTTAAGGATTGCAGATGAAGTTTTAATAGCTCTTATGAAGGGAAATAATCTAGATATAAATTCTATTTTTGAGAAAGATGGTTCTATAAAGGAGGCTATAAAAAAAGAAGCAGTTTATAGAATCAATTTTTGCAAAGATGCTACAAAATTGGCTATTCCAAAATTAATAAAAAAACTTCCAGAAGGCATTGAATTAGATGAAGAAAGAATCGAGAATTTCGCAAGCGTTTTCCCTCTCCAATATTTGATAATGTTTGAACAAATGAAAAAGGGTAATTAGAGTTAAAGTATGAAAAACTTATGGACCAAAAGAAACATTATGGACTATCTAAGCCACCCTGATGAGAGCTTGGATAAGAACTACAGCCCACTTAGACAGAAGTACAGAAAAGAACTTAGAAGGATGGATGAAGAGACCAAAAAAGATGGAGGAGTTGTTGATTGGAACTATATATTGAACGATTTCATGTAATAGGTAGTGAGGATTCGAACCTGCTACCTAGTGCTCCCAAAGCGTCCCGCTCTAACTTTTTATTTTTGTATCTAAACCAATTAATTTCATAAGAACTTTTGCATTACTTGCAACAGCTGAATATTGTTTTTCTTGAATTGCTCTAAACATTGCAGTTTCCAGAGTGCATACTAATTTTGCTGTCATTTCAGGGCGATTTAAGTCCCCTTCCTCAAGATCATCTTTCAGCAAAACATAAGCATTAGAAGTGATCTGCCTGGCTCTTCTTCTTGAGATTCCATATTTTGCGGCAACAAGGGAAGTAATAGATGAATAGGCTTGTCCTTCAGCAACTAATCCAGCAGCATGTGCAACTCTTAACTCAGTTTCTTGCTTAGTTGCTCTTTTATGTATATATCAAACTAATTAACCTTATTATGCACTAATTTTTGCACTAATTAAGTAATATTTAAGATATTAAGCTCTTTAAACTACTGCAAATACTTGCATTAATAAAGCATTTACTTCCCTTGGTAAGGGAGAGGTCTCGGGTTCAAGTCCAGACAAGGGCATGCCCAAAAGCACTGCAAAAAAACAAGTTACAAGAAATACGTGATGATAGACTAATAACTGTATTTATCTAGATATTTCGACAAAATAGCAATTCTGCACAAAAATTTACACTTAATATACTTTTAAGATAATTAGTGCTTTCAGCACTTCTTGAGAAAAATAAAAAGAATATAGGCACTAATTTTGGTCGTGGATTAAGAGTGAATGACTAAAATATTGGTAGAACCAAACTTTTATATGTTAATAATAAAAACCACCTGATGGCCTAATATCACATACCTAATAGTTCGAAGAATGAAGTTTTGGAATTAGCCCTGAGAGTATTTATTAAAGATGCTCTGGGAACTTCTTGGCAAATAACTCATAATAAAATAGGGTAATTATTAGGATTCGATTCGCTAAGGGAAATGAAAAAATTTATCCTAACAATATTCCTTTTAATTCACAGTCCACTATATTCTGAAATTTTTAATTCAAAGCAAGAAGAAAAGATTCTTACTAATAAACTTACGGCTTCATACGCATATGCTTATATGAATTGCCAAATAAAACAAACTAATATAAAAAAAGAAATAAGAGATAAAGGCATAACAACTACCTATCAGGTTGTCGCAGAGATATTGAAAAATGACTATAAATTAGACCCTAATTTACTACAAAATGAAAAAGTCATGAAAACAGCTAAAGAAATAGAAAGACATATGGGAGAAAATTGCAAAAATAAAATATTCCTACAAAGTGAGGAAATTTTTATAGATTTAATTAATTCACTAAGATAAAAAAATTGTATTTTTTTTATTAAATAAAATATAATTTGACTAAACAAATAAAATTAAATTATTTTTAAAAAAGAAGTTCAGATAATTATGTTTAAATCAAATTTACTTTCCAAAATCTGTTTTTGCTCAATTTCGATCATAAGTTTTGTGGGAACAATCCCTTCAAAGGCTGGAGGTCTTAAAGATTTGTATAAAACTTCTGTTCAAAGATCTTGCACTCTTGAATCTAGTTCTTACATGAGGATTGTGAATGAAAATGGCATAGATCAATTTAGGTATTGCATCATTTCTAATAATTTATATGAACTTACTTTATGGAAAAGATCTTCAAAGGAACCAACTCTCAGAAATCTAGGAACATTAGGAAATATTGTAAATATTCAAGGTAAAGTTCATTCAAAAACTGGAAGATTAATGTCAGCAAATTTACAAAGGCAATATGAACTAGAGGAAGGTAATATAATTCTTTATCAATGTGAAATAAATGCCTGTAGAAAAAAAATTATTGAAAGAAAAGTCGTAGCTTATCCACTAAAAAAAATTGATGATTAATAAATTTCAAATTAATTTTTCTATTGAGTTAGTATATTTATATTAGGCAAATCGCGTAAATGAAAAAATTTTTTTTTGGGGCGCTGTTTTTAAGTTTTTTAAACATAGGACCTTCTAATGCATCAGAAATTTTGATGTCCCTTAAGCCAATTTTTGATTTATATAGAAGTAATGAAATAGCAGCTTGGGATAGATACAATGGGAATGTTTTCCAAGTTGTAGGAAATGTTGGATTAATCGACCCTGATAATACCCGAATTATTGTAAAAACTGGTGAAAAAACATTGAACTGTTTTTACACACCTAGAGATCACCTTAACATTGTTGATTTACAAATAAATGGTCCGATTGCAGTCAAGGGGCCATTGCAACTCTCAAAAAACGGAAGAAACTTGTACTTAGAAATAAATAATTGCAGAGTTCTTGGAAGGCATGAATATAGAACAAAAGAAGATATTTTTAACTATAAAAAATATAAAAGAAGCGAAATAGAAAAATTAAATGAAGAAAAAAGAATCCAGAATATTATAAATTCAGAGTATTATTAAAACACTACCAAATCGGGCAATAATAACTTCCATCTGAAGATCTCTCCATATCTCTTCTATAAGCAGTTTTTTGTATTCCAACTTTTAACATAAACATACCAGACTTTAATATGATTCTTTCTTTCCTATTAGTTTCATCTATAATTTGATATTTGATAGGATTCAAGCCTTCTCTAACTATAAAATTGACTTTATTATGTTCAGATCCCAACTTGAACTTAATCTTATCTGAAGCTCTTCCTGAATCATAATCTCTAACAGTGTAAGGAGGTTTTTGGGGTGATAATCCTCTAGCATAATTTTCTAACTTAACAACTAGATTTGGAGCCACTGGAGTATTGTAGTCAACAAAATAGCCCTCGGTTTTTCCATTTCTTGCTCCTGGGCATTGACCGACATAAACTGTTCTTGGTATTGAAATATACTTCAAAGATTCTGAGTTAATTGTCTCAATGCCTAAAAAATCTTCAACCTTGTCCTCTTGAGATCCACTCTCTAATTCACTTGCTTTTATTGATTGAACCAAAGCAGTTTGGATAAGAGCAATTAAAGTTATAATAAACAAGTAAATATTTTTAGTGGAACTTATTTTTTTCAAAATTTTTAAAAACATTTAAGGATTATATTAGTATTTTTATGGATAAATGTAAATCATAGAAAAGGATTTATGAGTAGTTAAAATTATATGTATATCTTTTAAATTGTTTTTTATTTAAATTTTTTTCCAATTATTTTCCTCTGAATTTCTCCATTACATTCTGGAGAGCCATAGCAATAATACTCTATTAAATTATTATTCTCTATTGAATATTCAAACCTTTTTCCATCAACAAATTTTGTTTCATATAAGTTTCCTATCTTAAACTTTTGTTTTGAGTCAAATACTCCACTTTTACTTTTATAAAAGTTCAAAATTGTTCCATCTTTCAAAACACAATAATATTCATAATAATTAATTGGTGATTTATCTACCCCATATTGATAATTACCTGCGATAGAAATTTCATTTATGAACTCCGCAGTTTCTAAATTACATGATTGATTCATATTTTTTTTCTTATTAAAGTCCTCTTTCATAGTTGCACTAATGTCAGATACAAAAAGAATTTGAATTAAAAAAAATAAAAAAAACTTTACCTTCAAAAAAAACATATACTAGGAATTTAAAAATATTAATCTTGAGTTTTATTATATTATGCGATTTTTAATTTGAATAATCTTACAAGCTTTTAATTCTCTGGCCACATATATAATAAAATATTCAAAATCTTAAAATTAATTTTAATATCCCTAAAAAATCCCGAAAAATATAAATGTTCTTAAAAATTACCTTTAAAACCAGTCTTAACGCTTCAAAACCAACCAATTCAACAATCGAAGAGGGCTCTTGAGCAAATGATTAATATAAATGTGATCTAGTAGATCAGCATTTTAACTAGAATTCAAATATATTTAACATAGTTTGTATTTAGTAATGCCACTATCGTCATACCGGATGCACAGAATTTATCTTGCAGCGACCATGAATTATGGTCTAGGTTCTGATGATCCAGAAGAGTTTTCCTACTACAACAAAATCAGAAAAAAGATGGCTGACATGAAAAAAAAAACCAGTTAAAAAAGGGATACCCCTTAATTGGGATACCCCCGAAGGATTGGATAAATGAACCTGAATACTTTTTTATTAATTGATGGCAGTCTGATGTTTATTGGTCTGCCTTTACTAATGATTCTTAAAGGCAAAAATTGATCAAAATTTCATACATTTTACCCATATTTAAATTCAATTGTTGATCCTTTATCCGTATATGAGAGTACCTCAAACCGTACATATTTATTAGTCGAATGGCCTCTCTAACTAGTTAGAACATAGATGTAGTCGTCATGAGCAAATGTCTACGAAATCCAAACTAAAAGAAGATTATAAATCTGAGATTGAAGAAAGATCAGAAGAAGAACTTCTTGAGGAAGAAATCAGGAATCAGCAAACATTGGATAGCTTTGTTGAATCTGATAAAAACTGGAGTTGATTAAATTTATTTATTTATTTAGGAGAAAGTTATGAACTTAAAAAGATCACCATTCTCAATTCTGGACAAAGACAAAAGAGAAATGGACTATATCAAAGGAGTTTATAAGAGAAAAATTCAAGCTGAAATTGAATCTTATAGAGACCCCGAAGACGAAGATAAGAGAGATACAATCCAAGCTCAAGATATATTGATGCTTGATAGGATCTCAATTTAGTTATTTTTTTTTCTTCTTCTTATCTTTCCTTTTCTTCTTTACCTTTTCATAAACCTCATCAGCCTTCTGTTCAATACTGTCAAGCTTATTTGAGATTTCTTTTATAGCTTCTGCTTTTTCTTCTTTAACTAAAGTATTACTTAACTCAATAATTTTAACTGGCTCTCCTTTAACTACAGTATCTTTTGTCTCTTCAGTTTTAATTCCAAACTTACCTTTTATAAAATTGGCTATAAATATAAGAACAGGTACATGGGCTAGACCACCTATTACTATTCTTGTTTCTGAATAAGCCATTTAATAGTTATAAGAACTGAAATATTTAAGCATAAATTTAATTTTTAAATTCGTTTTATTAAGCCAATAAATATTAGTAATCATTTCTTGATTCGTAGATTAAAATTCTTGCTATTAATTAAGTAGAGACTTTTTTATTAAATGCCATTAGACGTATTTCTAATGAACATGTGTGTTGTAGTTATAGCATTGCTTATCAGAAGAGAAATCAAACTTAAGAAGGCAAGATAAATTATGAAAACACAAATTTTAAAAGAGCATTATATTCCAAATATCCATGCTATTACCATTTTACTAATGCTTCTTCTATGTCTATGGTTACCTCTAGCACTCAGATTCTTATTAATAATTTAATCCAATTAATTAGTTAATACGCTTATCCTAAAACTCTGCTATATCCATAATATTGTTTTAAAGATCTTATATGGAAATCCTGTTTCGAATTATTTGTATGGATTTAAATAGTTAGTGTTTAGACTACTCAGAAACCCAACTTGTGATTTTCGTTGTGCTATAAATATGCCCTCCAGATTCTATATTCTTGATGGTTTCTGGATCTGAAAAAACATGCTTAGCCACACCTTCTTCAGCTTGATGAATAACAATAACTTCTTTTGGATCAATTAAACTTTTGCCACGATATAGAGGAGTAAGTCCTACCGTTTTATGAAATTCATCTATTTCTGGACTATCAAACATTTTTACCCACTCCTCATATGTATTTGAAAGTTTAAAGGTGAAAACAGTAGTTTCAATAGTCATAAAAAAAAGCTAATTGCTATTTATTTTAGATCGACTGTCAATAATCAAGAAAAAACTGGTGGATAAGGTGTTTGTCCATTCATTAATGATGTGTCAATTGGTTTACAGATATTCATCAGAGCATCTTGTCCAAAACCTGGACCAGAGGGGCCGTCTATAAACTCCTGAAAATCTTCAGCAGAAATACCCTCTTTTACTTCCCAAAAACAATATACAGGACCAGTTTTAGTTACGGCATTTGCAGAATGGTTAAAAAATCCTTTTTCTTTATTAGCTGCAACCGCATCATCCCATCCACCACCTGGTGACATTGCCGCATAAGCTGTTTCCCACCATTTTTCAGCTTTTCCTGCCTTAAATTCATGATGAACAATATAAAAAGTTGATGCCATAAAAATAATATTTGTATTGATAATAAAGCTACTTGATATAAGTAAAGGGATGATTAATTTATTTTGAATTCCTAAATAAAAAAGGGGGCTAAAAGCCCCTAGCGATCGACTGTCAATATATACAATCTAAATCAGAATCCAGATATTGCTTCATAGAAATCAGCGTCTGGGAGTATTTCCTTCAAGGGTTCGATCTCCTTAGCTGGGCCTTGGACCTGCACAGTAATATCTGACACTTCAAAAAGCTTAGGAATCATATGTCCCATATTTTTGAGATGAAATAAAGCAGCGGCACCATCTTTATATGCCTCTCTTACATAAGCCTTATCTGACCCGCATGTAGTGATATTAAAAAAAAGGCAGTCTGGTTCATTAGCTTTTGTTAGCGCCAAAATTTCTTCTAGAAGAGCTATGCACTGGTCCATCTTCCCATCCTTGATTGTGAAGTGGGGATGGATAGAAACCATGGATGTATCGAGAGACATTAATTTATAGATATTTCTCCTATCTTTTTAGCAACTAATTTTAATAAACAAGTTAAAAATATAGATAATCTAAAAATTAAGAATTTTAATTTGGTATCGCATGTACCGTTTATACGTTTTTTGAAAGCTATTAATTGGATATGAGTTATTTTGCTGAACCAAACCATATTGAATATGATGCATGGTTCGATGAAAACATCGACCCAGTGGATCTTGTTAATTACTCAGATGAAAAGGAGTTCAGTGATTCGGTACACTTTAAGTTCCATAAGATGTCCACTAGAAATTTAACGATTGGTTCTTCTGATAATTTTCACTGGTAAGTAAAAGATTTTTCACTACATAGATAGTTGTGAATATTACGCAGAATATGTTCCATCACTTTCTCTTCGTGCCTTAGCTAATACAATTTCATCTACAACTTTTTCAATCATGTAAGCACTCTTTTTACCAAAGCATTTTTCTTTTTTTATTCTCTCAAAATCATTTGGGATTAAAGTATTATTTTCACAACAATCGCATTTAATATCAATTTTCTTACCTCTGAGAACCTCCAAAGCTCTAGAAAAAATCCATTGCTGAACTGAAATACTTTCCCAACTATCAAAATTAGACCATTCATCAAAATCCCTATTAAGGATGCCTTTTAATCCATCAGCCTGATTTACATATACTAAGTTTGAATCTTTTCTTGGTTCATCATTAATACCAATTGTTTTGACAGAATTTTGATTCATTAAATATAGATTGATTGAGTAGCCTTATTAATCTAGAGGATAATTCCAAAAATATAAACAAAAAAATGTCTCAAATAAGATCATTAATTGCTTTATCCAATCTAGAAGTATGATTTGTATTTCTGAGTAATTCAAAATCTTTAAAATCAAAGCCAGGTCCAACACAACAACTCACTAAAGTAAATTCGCCTGTACTTTTTGCAGCTTGCCAATATCCAGATGGGATCATTTCTACTGGATTATTGGAATCTAAAATTAAATTTCTTATTAACTTATTATCATCATCTAGGCACCATAAATTCAGTGGATCGCCCCTTAAATAAATCCAAATTTCATCAGCATTTTTTACTCTGTGCCAAGCACTTTTTGCATCTCTCTCCAAAAGATAATAAATTCCCGTGATAAAATTTCTACTTTGGCCATCTTCCCTTATTAGAGAATTCTCACTCCTAACTATCTCTCTAAACCATCCACCCTCAGGATGAGGAGATAAATTTAATTGTTTAATTATTTCTATGTTTTTTTTATTAGGATTCACATCAAAAAAATATATTTTAAATTTCTCTTATACTTAAAAGCTAACTGAAAATAAATCAAAATAAACTATATTTTCTAAAAAATTAAGCACAAATAACTGACAAATCTACAAAATTTTTATTTTCATCTGCCAGTTCAGTAATGATTCTATTGAGCCATTCAGAGGTCGTTTCACAATAGCCTACATTTAAAATAGTTTTTTGCTTTGCTGTTTCTTCTTTATTCATAGTTAAAGTATTTTTTTATAAATTAGTCTTAAATTAAATCTATGTGAATAAGTCTTAATTACTATCTATTTTAAAAAGTTGTATTTAATACATATTTAAGAACTGCTAGTAAACAAATAAAATTAAATCGTTGACAAGAAAATGTATACAAGTAAGAGTAGAAAAAATTTATTATTTAACCTATGAATAAGATTGAGGAATTGATGAAAGCAAGGTTCGATGGTATTGCTAATAGAATTGGGCAATTAAGCAAAAGGGAAAGTGAGTCTTTATTACTTGAGCATCTTGAGTGGTTGGAGGGAGGATGGGAGACTGAAGAAATCTTATTTTTAAAAAAGCCCTACAGAAAATGGTGGTTCTAACTCCACTTCTATAAATAATTAATGATGGCCTAAGGGACCAGGGCCAGAGCCTATTTTATAAGATTTATCTAAAGATTTCTCAACAAATAATTTCGCTTTTTGTATGGAATCTAATAGATCAAAACCTAAAGCCTTGTAACCACAAATAGCAGCACTCAAAGTACAGCCGCTACCGTGGGTATTTTTTGTATTTATAAAATTATTAAAAAGCCACTCTTTTCTACCATTTAAGTCAAGGAAAAAATCCTTCCCTTTCATATCTTTTAAACCGCCACCTTTTATAAGTACCGCTTTAGCTCCAAGACTAATAATTTTTTTTGCTGAATTTTCAATATCTTCTTTACTCCTTATTTCTAAACCAGAAAGAAGATTTGCTTCATAAATATTTGGAGTTACCAAATCAGCAATTGGTAATAAGAGTTTTTTATAAGCATTAATAGCAGAATCTTCCAGTAATTTAGAACCAGTTCTTGTAACCATTACTGGGTCAATAATTTTTGTTATTTTGTATGTATTTAATTTTGAAGCAGTATCATTAATTATCCTTTCATTTAATAACATTCCAGTTTTTAAGGCATCAATAGCAAAATCAGTAAATAAAGTATCTAACTGATTTAATAAAGTATTCTTCTCTACTGGTTGAACGCATGTAACCTCTATACTATTTTGTGCGGTAATACATGTAATAACAGAACATCCATGTACTTTAAGGGCCATGAAAGTTCTCAAGTCAGCCTGTATTCCTGCTCCACCCCCAGAGTCACTACCGCCTATTGAAAGTGCAATTTTAGAATACATAATTTATTAACTCGTTTTTGAAAGTACTATAAATAAATTTTAATTTAAATCAAAAATCTGAATATGCATTAAAAAAATCTAACTCCAATTCCATAGCTCTTCTGTATAAATATTTGGCCTGATTAATATCATATGTTTCTTTATTTGCCTCAATAAGATTTTCAAGTGAATCTGCTAGCTTTTCAAAGCTCTCATCAGAATAAGTAATTATCCATTCTTTATATTTAATGTCAAAATCCTCCTTATACAATCTTTTTCCTATCCAAGAATAAAGTCGCATACATGGAGTCATTGCAAACATTATTTCAACAGAGCTAAGTCTTTTGGAAGTATCATCAAGAAAATCTGTATAATTTTTAGTTACTTTTTTTATATAGTTATTAGACAAATCGATATCCCATTCTTTTGCATACGTTTCATGAAGTATTAACTCCTCTGAAACGCCCATTAACAGTTCACTTAACTTCCTTATTGAGTACTTATCTTTTGATTTGGAAACAGCAAGACCATAAGCCTTAGCAAAAGTCTCTAAAAAGAAATAATCTTGAGCTAAATATTCTTGAAATATATTTTTAGGGAGACTTCCATTCTTTAAACCTTGAACAAATTTTGTATTTAAACTTAGTAAAGCAATCTCATAATTATCCTCCCAAAGTTTTTTTGTTATTTTCATTTTTTTGATTTTTAGTTATTCTAAAATTTTTTATATTTTTTAACTACAAACTTAATCTTATTTTTCTAGGATTAAAAGAAAAAATTATGAAAGAAATAAATATCTTATGGTTTAAGAAAGATTTAAGAGTTTTTGATAACGAAGCTCTCTGTGAGTCTATAAAAGACAATGATATTTTACCTATTTATATTATTGAGTTAGATATTTGGAGACAAAATACTCATTCAGATAGACAATGGCAATTTTGCAAAGAAAGTTTAATAGATTTAAGAAATGCACTTGCTGAGATTGGACAACCATTAATTATTAGGACTGGGAATGTTATTAATATATTTAATGAAATTAGTTCAAAATTTAAAATCAAAGGTATATATAGCCATCAAGAAACCGGAGATTGGCTTACTTATAAAAGAGATCAAAAAGTAAGAGAATGGGCTTTAAGCAAAAATATTATTTGGAAGGAATTTCTACAATTTTCAGTTTTTAGAGGAAATTTAGATAGGAATAATTGGTCTAAAAAGTGGCAAAAAAATTCCGAAAAAAACTTACTTAAAGCTCCATTAAGAATTAATCCTATTAACTTTAATATTGGAGAAATACCCTCAGACGAGATTTTTTCCTTTAAAAATGAAAAGTGTCCAGGAAGAATGCAAGGCGGAAGAAAGAAAGGTTTAGAGAGAATGCAATACTTCTTTAGTAATAAATTAGATTCTTATTCAAAAGATATATCTAGCCCAGAAAAATCATTTGATAGTTGTACAAGACTATCCCCATATATTTGTTGGGGATGCATTTCATTAAAAGAAATTTTTAAAAAGGCAAATATAACAAAAAACAATAATTCTACGATGTTAAAAAGCAGATTAACTTGGCATTGTCATTTTATTCAGAAACTTGAAAGTGAACCAGAACTAGAGTTTAGGGAATACCATCCTTTTTTTAAAAATATTAGAGAAAAAAATAATGAATTACTTTATTCATGGAGTTCAGGTAATACGGGCTTTCCTTTTATAGATGCATGTATGCGTTCATTAAATTTCAATGGATGGATTAACTTCAGGATGCGAGCTATGTTAATGTCTTTTGCTAGCTATAATTTATGGCTACCATGGCAAGATTCAGGTTCTGAATTAGCAAATAAATTTGTAGATTATGAGCCTGGAATACATTGGAACCAATGCCAAATGCAATCTGGAACTACGTCAATAAATACGAATAGAATTTATAATCCTATTAAGCAGGGAAAAGATCATGATCCTCAAGGTAAATTTATAAAAAAATGGATACCAGAATTAAAAGATATATCACTTAATTTCATTCATGAACCATGGCTACTATCTAGATTTAATCAAGAAGAATATGAACAAATTAATTACATAAGACCAATAATTGACATTCCAATTAGCACTAAAACTGCAAAGAAGAAAATTCAGGAAATCACTAAAAAGGATGGATATTGGGATATCTCAAAAGAAATTTATTTAAAGCATGGCTCTAGAAAAAGGCCTAGAAAAAACATAAATAATAAAAAAAATGTTTCTAAGGAAAAGGAAAAACAATACGAACTGAAATTAGATTTCTAAATTTATTTTCAGAAATTTACAGATTCCTTTTAGCGCCTAGGAAAGTTTTTAAATTTTGAAATTAAATAAATAATTCCACGATGAACTAATGCAAGCTTTAATGTATTTATTAGATTTAATTAATCATGTCTGAAAGATTTCAATGGGACGATACCAATAGTTCTGGTATATGGTGGAGTACTAATGTAAGTATTAGAGACGAGTGCATTTTGCTCAAAGAAGATACTCAATGCGAAGATTCCGATATCGTCGAACTTCTTAGGAGTATTGCACAAAATATTGAAGATAATGGCCTTTAATTTTTAAAGGAATATTCTCTCTTTTAGAGATTTTGAATTCCTTTTACAGCTTTTATTAATTCTTTAGTAATGCCCTTTTCACTCATTGAATGACCAGCATCATTAACAATAATTAATTCAGAATTCTTTAATTTCTTATTTAGATCCCAAGCGCTTCTAACAGGACAAACAACGTCATACCTACCTTGAATTATTTTTGTTGGAATCGACTCTATTGTGTTTATATTTTTCAAAATAAAATCATCTTCTAAGAAAATATTATTAATAAAATAATGACACTCGATCCTTGCAAAGGCATCTGAAAAAGAATTAACTTCAGACTTATCAAAATCAAATTTTTTATTTATTAAATGACTTGTTGAGAGTTCCCATTTTGTCCAAGCAGCTGCTGCTTTTGATCTAAGATTCGCATCTGAAGATGTTAGATATTTATAAAAAGAACTTATTAAATCATTTCTTTCTTCTTTTGGTATTACTGAAATATATTCTTCAAATTCATCGGGGAATATCTCACTTGCACCATATTGATAGAACCATAACAATTCAAACTTTCTACATAAAAATATTCCTCGCAAAGTTAAGCTGATAACTCTTGAGGGATTTTTAATCGCATATATAAGTGAAAGTGTTGAGCCCCAAGATCCACCAAACAAATGCCAAGTATCTATTTCTAAAAGAATCCTTAATTTCTCAATATCATCAACTAAATGATTGGTCGTATTTTCTTTTAATTCGGAGAAAGGAGTTGAAGAACCGCACCCTCTTTGGTCAAATTGAATAATATCGAATTTATCTGGGTCAAAGTATCTTCTATATCTTGGTTGACTTCCTCCTCCTGGACCTCCATGAATAACAAGAATTTTTTTGCCATTTGGATTACCAGATCTTTCCCAATAAATAGTATGAATATCACTTACTTGTAAAAAACCCTTTTCACGTACTTCTATTTTTGGAAACAAGACTTGATCTTTCATTTTAAATATTTTTAATCACTTTATTAGTCCATAATATCCAAAAAGAAGTCTAGTTTAGAAGAAATTTGTTAAAAAAAAGGACTGCTTGTACAGTCCTTTTTAATATTTGATTTCCTTCTTACAGGATATAAAATTACATATTTTAAAGTCTATTTACTCATAAACCTAGAATACGTGAATTCGGGGATTTCTCTCGATAATTTCAGTCCCTATTGTCGCTAGTAATTATAAAGCGAAGTCTTATCAGACTAATTGATTGAACTTTAATTTTCGAATAATCCCATTCTCAGGAATACGCTTCCTATATTTTGGAATTTGCTAAATTTCAGGCGGACTATCAATCATTTAGATTGCCTCCGAACTCAACATTTATAAATTACTCCTTTTTATATTTTCAGTAAATCCGTAAATATGCTGATTTACTTTTTTCCTAATTTGTAAGAGGATTTTAATGATCCTTTGTTTTTTATAGATAAATATAAAATTAAAGTCTATAATCCCTTATTTATACAGATTCATAGAGCAAAATAGATTCAATTATTCTTTTATCACTATCAGAAAGTTTATAGTCTTCTAATTTCCACTGAACAAATTTTACACACTCATCAATAGAAGGATTCTTATCCCGGCACTTACGCCACTCTCTAATCCAATCTGCCAAGGCAAAAGTTATTTTTGTAGTAAGCATATTTACCAATCAGGGTAATTAAAATCTCCTCCAATAGGTTCTTCATAAAATTCCCCTTCTTTTATACCTTTATCATATTTTTCAATTATCTTTTTATAAGAAGCTATTGAGGGAACTAAATCTCCTATATATATGGGTTCCATTGTAATTGTTATAATAGTTTCAATTATTTATTATTTTATATAAGAATTTAATAAAAAGATTATTAAATTGCATTATGGATTTCATCAAAAAGAACAAAATATTAACACTAATGGCTGTAATTGCAGTTTTATCATTTGCATTAGAAAAAGTAGGCATAATACACCCTTAAATTAATTAAGTTTATTTGTAAATACTTCCTAATGAAATAAGTAAACCGATACTATTACTGCAAAAATAAGCAATGGAGATAATAATGTAAAAACTAAAGTTGAAAGATTAATCAGCATAAATTTTAAATAAATACACAAATTTAATAAACATCACTTTTAAGCATTTGCAATAAGTAAAATTTAAATTATTACGATATAAAAAAAATTTGAATAAAGAAAGATATAAAGAAGAATATGAAGAGGGCTCAGACTTACTATGGCCTAGTGATAAAGAAGATAAAATAACTCGGCAATTTTATAAAGATTTATCTAATCTTTCAAAAAACATAAATTATAGTAAAAAGAAAAAGCTAAAGATTTTTGAACAAGTAGTTAGAATAATAAAAGGCAAAGGCTGGGATTAATTAATATTCAAACTAAAATGAAAAATTTAATGATACTAATTAGAAGTTTTTTTCTTTTAAGACCAAGATTTTTATCCACTATATTTTTTATTCCTATTCTTTATGGTATTGGCTGGGCTTTATCTCAGCCACTTTTATTGTTTAATTTTGAAAAAGATAATTTATCCTTAATTGGAACTATTATTACTTTCTTACTTTTTATCTTTTTACTCCCATATTGGTTTCATATCAAACGAAATAAATCAAGTGCTTGGAAAATTATTGGGATAACAAAAGACAAATTCTTGAAAAACTTTTTCCATTTTTCTCAAGGTATTTTATTTGCTTTGGTTTTAATAATTCTAATTCTGGTACCACTATTGCAAAAAAATTATATTTCTTGGATAGGTGAATTCTCTCCAATAATATTGTTAAATTCTATTTTACTGGGATTAGGTGTTGGATTCGCAGAGGAAATAATTTTTAGAGGCTGGTTACTAGAAGAATTAAAATTTGAATATGGTACAAAAATATCAATAGCTTTACAAGCTATAATTTTTAGCTTTGTACATAATTTATCAAATGAGCTCTTTTGGAACATAGTAGGATTACGATTGGGATTAATTTTACTTGGGATATTTCTATCAATAGTAAAAATTAGAGATAAAGGTTCTTTATGGAATTGCATAGGAATTCATGGAGGACTAGTGGGTATTTGGTTTTTATTAAATAACGGATTAATAGAATTCAAAGAAAATACACCTTCTTTTTTAGCAGGGCCTTTTACACAAAATATTCCAAACCCAATCGGAAGCTTTAGTGCAATTTTAATATTACTTTTATTATGTATTTTTTATACCGTACAATCAAAAAAGATTTTTACTAAACGTATTAATTAGATATAAATACCGATTGATTTTTGATTAGTATTTGTCAGATTAAAATAAAGCTTAATATTCATATGAACTTTGATGCAGGAATAAGATTTATTGTGTTTTTAATATTTTTTGGAGTTACAAACTATCTAATGATGTTGAGAAGATATGAAAACGACATCAAAAAAAAGAAATATTTGCAACAGGAAAAAATTTCCAAGTTATACCCTAAAGGTTCATTTATTTTCTGAAATTAAAAAAGGTTTTTTGTAGAATTTGCTCACCATTTTTTATTAGTTTTTTGCCAACCTTCATTTAACAATTTTTGCCATAATAATCTTGCTTCTTCAATAACAATTTTTTTTCTAGTTTTCATTAATGGAGGATTTTCACCATGAATTCCCATAATAATTCCTTCTTCAATAAACATATAATCAATAGATTTATCAGAATTATCTCTATCTTTGTAGAAACGCATCACCCCTACAAAATTAGAGTCAATTAACCAGAAATCATTAGATGTATTCAAAAATCCAAAATTAAATTAAATTTATAATATGCTTTCATTTAAATTTGCGAGGGAAATATTTATTTAGTTTATTCAAATTTGATATGTTTTTTCTTTTTGTCTACTTTTTTTCAATTCGCCACGTTTTTTCTTAACCTCAACTCTTTTCTTTTGTGATGCTTTAGTGGGTTGTGTATATTTTCTTAATTTAAAAGGTTTATTTAAAGCATTTTTTATTATTGAACTAAATTTCATTAAAGCTAGCTGCCTATTTAATAATTGATTTCTGTGTTCTTGAACCGCTAAACGTAAGCTATTATTCACTAATTTATTTTTCAAGTTTATCTTAAGAATTTCTTTCTGATAATCATTTAATACTTTGGAATCTTCTAAATTAAAAATAATCTCTACTCTGCTTTCAATTTTATTTACATTTTGTCCTCCAGGACCGGAGGATCTGGAAAATCGCCACTTAATTTCGTTGGATGGGATTACTAATTTTTTAGTAATTTTTAAATCCATTTTTAGTTCTTTTTGATTCAGATCTTTAGAATCATCTCCTTAATACTTTAAAACATACCTTAAAATTTGATCGGTAAATACTGGGCGGTTAAGTTAGGTAAACCGAAATTCGGTGTATTTGCCGTATCAATATCTTCGGTATTTATCCTTTCATATTTCAAAGAATTATCAGATATTGAATTTGTACTAATTCAAAGGTCACTTATGTATTCAATGTTTGATCTTCTTTTTGAAACACCTTCATATCGCCCTGTATATGTTATTTCCGATAGTGAAATGAAGGAGTTAAAGAAAAACCAACATCAAGAAGAGCTTGATGAAATTACAACACAAAAAGTAAGACTTGAAGATGCTTTTAAAGCTCAACTAAAACATCTTGAAGAGAGAGAAAAAGAAGTAAAAAAAGAACTTAAAGTACTCTCAGCCTCAAAAGATAAATAATTTATTTTTAGAGAAATTACTTTTTCCAAAGACGGTTAAAAACCGTCTTTTTTAATTCTTATAGTTTTAAGGGATATATTAAATCCACAGATTTTAAAAATATTTTCCATAATAAAAAAATGAACAACAATAAAGAAAGAATAAGAATGTTCTTACCCTTTAGTTGGGTAATCTGTGCAGTAATATCTTTTGCTTATATAAATTCGCATTTAATAAATACCTAATATAAATGTCTTATCCCTCAAGAGATGAAATACTTGCATCTTCAAAAGGGTGGGTAGCATCTTTTTTAAATTTTCTTCCTGGTTTAGGATCGGGTTACTTATATCAAAGAAGATGGAAACCCTATTTTCTTACCCTCACTGCTAGTACTGCTTGGTTCGCTTTAGGTATTTTTTTACAAGGTGATTCAGAGCCTTCTCAAAA
This sequence comes from Prochlorococcus sp. HOT208_60m_808G21, assembly GCA_002026015.1. Lineage (GTDB taxonomy): Bacteria > Cyanobacteriota > Cyanobacteriia > PCC-6307 > Cyanobiaceae > Prochlorococcus_A. The sequence continues at coordinate 22,625 of MWOY01000126.1, forward strand.
TGAACAAATAATTGGAATTTCTGGTCTTTTTTTCATATCAATAGTTACAGTTATAGAAGCCAACTTGGCTTTCAAAAAAGCAAGTAATAAAACAAAAGCTGAAAAAGAGAAAATAATATCCACTACCAAAAAAGGATGGTTTAAATAATTCAAAAAAATAGATCTAAAAAATATTTTATTAGTTCTAAGTTTTTTAATTTAAGTAAAAAATTCCCATATATAATTTTTAAGATAATTTAAAATTTTTTTAGTTATAAAAAAATAAAATTTCCTTTTCTTTGAGACCTTCCCACCCCGAGTCTATTAATAATTGATTCAATGTTTCTTTATCAAAATGCTTAGAACCCGTTTTGACGCATCTATTTCTCATTGATTTTTTAACACCACTTCTTTGTCTTTTATTCTCCTCATCCATAATTCTGTTGTATAGATCTAGCATTTTTTGAGGGATTGGAGTACCGTCAAGATCCACTCCATTTTGAATAGCAAGATCAACAGCCTGCATTCCCATTTTCTCCATATATTAAAAAAAGCTGAAACTATAATAAAACAAAACTTATTAATCTAAAATTCTTTGAATAATAATTTATTGATTTTGAATTTCCTTAAGTACTCTAATAGCCTCTTTAATATGTTCAGGACCATTCAATAAATCTCTAAAAATATGCCTAACTGTTCCTTTGCGATCAATAACGTAAGTTACCCTACCATCCATGAAACCTAATACTTTAGGAACTTTAAAAGTTTTCCTTAGAGAGTCATTCGTATCACAAAGTAGTGGATATTGTAATTTATTTTTATTAGCAAATGCCAAATGACTTGAGGTACTTCCATTACTTACTCCCCAAACTTGTGCTCCTAATACTTTAAATAAGTCATATTTATCTCTAAATCCGCAAACTTCTATAGTGCAACCAGGAGTATCATCTTTTGGATAAAAAAACAAAACAAGGGGGGTTTTTAAACCCTTATTTGATCTTTTAACTCCATTTTGATCCAGTAAAGAAAATTCTGGAATTTTATCTCCAACCTGCACAATGATTCTTATAAAATCCCATATTAGAGGTTAATATGTTTTTATTGTGGCCTTAAAGTAAATAAATGATATTAAAGTCAGTTTTTTTGTTTTATAAGATACTAAAAAATTATTGAAATAAACTAGGGTGGATTTAACTATGGTAAATTTATTAATTCAATAATATGGAATTAATAATTTATATTTTTTTATTTCTAATTCTTTTTTTGGGAGTTATTTTTAACTTAAAAATAACTAATTTTAAAAAAATTAAAGAAATACGAAACAAAGCCAAAGATTATTCAAAAAAGAATAATTAATTAAGTATTGCTAAGATTAAAATTCAATTTTTTCATTTGGAGTAAATACTGAGCAATATTTTTTTACAAGGTCCTTTGGCTGAATAGTGGAAGGATTCGTTAATTTTAATTTTAGTTTTTCTATAGCCTCATTAGCATTAATCTCACCGAGTCGATATCTTGCACACGTATCCAATACTTTAAACATTTTTGTGGTAACGGCTTCAGCTGGATAAATTAGAAAGAATAGATAAAAAACAACAAATAAGTACTTCATTTTTTTAAGAAGGTAGATATTTAGCGAATAGTTTCAATAATTTAGAAAAGATTAAAATCTAATAGAATAATCCATTATTGATTGAATGTAGGATTTCTATAAAATAATAATAAAAGAAATTAAGATAAAATAAGTGATAGTAATAAATTATCTCGGTGAAAATGAGAAAATTAATAGACAAACATAAAACTCTTATAAATTGGTACCAAAAAAAATTCAAATTGAGTGATTATCAATTACTTTGGTTAGTTTTCTTTAAAGGAGTATTAATAACAATAATATTTTTCAAAATTTTTTAATATTAAAAAAGCTCTTCCGAGAATGAAATTTTCACATGATTTGACTATATTTAATAGTAGATTTCCTAATTAGTTAAATAGTTATCAGTTATGAATATTTTTGGTGTAGGTTTGCCTGAAGTTACTGTAATACTTATCTTAGCTCTTTTAATTTTTGGTCCAAAAAAGCTTCCAGAATTAGGGAAACAGCTTGGTAAAACTTTGAAAAGTCTTAAAAAAGCATCGAATGAATTTCAAAATGAAATCGACCAAGTTATGAACGAAGAAGATGAATCTCCTAAATCTATAGAAAGCAATCAAACCAACGAAATTAATCAAGAAAAAATAGATTCAGAAAACAGCAAAAAATAATATCTTGGATAGGCCCATAACCCCCATAGACGAATTTGAAAGAGCATTAGATAAAGCAGCTCTTACTAAAGAAGAATATGAATTGATAGACTACATCCGCTATACAAGTGTTTTTACACAACCTAGTCTAGTTAAAGATCTAAAAAGGCCATCAAAACCTCCTCTTTTGTCAGTTCTATGTCAAATTTGCAGAAAAATTGGTCCGGAAATGCCAGATCATTTCAAAAAAGTAATTGAGTGGTCAATTGAAATAAGTGATCACAATACAAAATGGGATGCTCATTTAATTTGCGCAGAAGCATTGAATATAGACAAAATCCCATTAAGTCCTATCCATGGAACAACTTTATTTGATGTTCTTGTTGTACACAAAGAATTATTTCTTGGATTTGATTAAATTAATCATCTAAAGGCACAGAATCAGTTTCTATAACTTCCGAATCATCATACTTATTTATTTTATTTTCAATCCAGTTATTTATATAACTAACTAAAGGTAATGAACCTCTAAAAATAAAAATAGAGGTAGGCAAAGCGCTTAATAAACCGACTAAAGGACTTTTAAAAAGTAATCTTCCTGCTTTTATGTTAAATAAAATAATAAGCGCTGAGGGGACTATAACTTTAACTACTGTTTTGAGCGCCTCAAGCCAACCTACACGATATGTCCACCATATTAAAATTATGCCAACTATGTAGAGGAATAAGTAAGTCATAAAAATAGTATAATAATTATCTATTTATCTTGTTCTTGCTAAGAAAAAGATTTTATAAATTTCTTTAACATCAATCAATCAAATTCTAATAATGAGTTTTTCTGAAATAAGAAAATTTTTAATTAAGATGCAATCTGATGAAGAATTAAAAAAGCAGGTTATGTCATCCTCTACGGCAGATGATGTTGCCCTAATAGGTCAAAGCTTAGGTTATGACTTTTCCGGAGATGATCTCTTAAGATTTAATGGACAAAAAGTTGATAAAGTTACCGTAAGAAAGGTAGATCATCCAGGTGAATACCACTAAATTAAGACTTAACCCATATTGCAAGCCCTCCGCCCCTGCCTCGAGCACATAACCAATTATCTTTAGTGCTAATTCCTACAAGTGAGAAAAAAGGCATTTTTTTATCTTCTGGTTTTTTTAATTCCTTATTAAATATAGGAAAACTACTAATACTAATTTTCAATTCTTCAAAATAGAAAGCCAATAAAGGTCTAATCCCCTTTAATTCTGCGCTGCCTATAAAAGTAATATTTAATAATCCGAAATTAATTGAATTTTTTATTTCATAATTTATTTGATCCTCTTTATTTTTACTTTTCAATTCGAGTCTTGCCGACAATACTTGGAGAATCGAACTGGGTATATTTTTGATTTCATCTGACTCCTTTCCCCATACATACTTAAACTTCCATATTCCTAACAGTTCCTCATATACAATTCCACTACCATTTTTTTGGGAATTTTTTTCTAATAGTTTTATCTCATTAATATCAGGAAAGTGTTTCATAATAGATTTTAATCTAAAAATCAAATACTAAGATAACTTCATAAAAAATGTTCTTAGTTAAAAAATCTTTCCAAAAAGATTTCTTTGTTTCAATATATTTCCAAAAAAATAATTTTTTGGCACACATAAGGAACAAGAACTCGTTAATATATTTACATAAAGTAACTAAATTAATGGATTTTATCTCGAAAAGCCAAGGATACATTCCTCTAAAAGCGGTCCCTTACATATTTTTCCTTGCTGTTGTTTTAAGTATTACAACCTCAACTAATACGTTTGTATAAAGCAAATTAGTTTTACGAAAAGAGTAAAGTAAATATTTAATGAATAAGTACGATGTTGTAATAGTCGGTAGTGGCATAGGTGGTTTATGCTGTGGTTCGATTTTAGCTTTATCAGGCAAAACAGTACTTATCTGTGAAGCACATACCCAGCCTGGAGGGGTTGCTCACAGTTTCAAAAGAAAAGGTTACACTTTCGAATCAGGACCTTCATTGTGGAGTGGAATAGGTAAATGGCCGACAACTAATCCCCTAGGGCAAATTCTTAAATTACTTGATGAAGAAGTTGAATTATATCAATACAAAGGTTGGCAAGTAATTGTCCCAGAAGGCAATTTTAATCTTGATGTGGGGGAAGAACCTTTTAAACAAACAATTAAAACTTTAAGAGGTGAGAAATCTGTTAAAGAATGGGAATCATTTATTTCCGGAATAAAACCTCTTAGCCAAATAATAAATGAAATACCTTTACTCTCATTTTCTCCCGAATCAATCAATTTCTTGGATCTAATAAATTTAACTTCAAAATTTTTACCAAATATCAACCAAATACCAAAAATTAACAAAGGCTTTGGGAATTTAGTAAATAATCATCTAGAGGATCCTTTTCTGAGAAATTGGGTTGATTTATTGAGCTTTTTGATAAGTGGTATGTCAATGCATGATACCAATACAGCTGCGATGGCTACTTTATTTAACGAATGGTTTGAACCAAATTCATACCTTGAATACCCCAAAGGAGGTAGTGAATCTATCGTAAAAGCCTTAATTAATGGATTTAAAAAAAATGGAGGAGAATTAATTCTTTCTTCGAGAGTAAAGACAATTAACTTCAATAAAAATTTAGCCACAGGTATAACTCTTAATAATGGTTCTAGTTATAGTTGTGAATCTGTTGTTACGAATACTGATATATGGAATTTAAAAAAGTTAATTCCAAATGAAATTTCAAAAAGATGGAATACAAAAGTTTTGAACCCTAATAAATGTGCTTCTTTCCTTCATATACATCTAGGTTTTGATGCTGATGGTCTTGAAGATTTGCCAATACATTCGATACATGTTGATGAGTGGGAAAAAGGTATAACCGCAGAAAGAAATATAGCTGTATTTTCAATCCCATCTGTTTTAGATAAAAATATGGCCCCTAAAGGGAAACATGTTCTTCATGGATATACTCCCGCAAATGAACCTTGGGAAATTTGGGAAAACCTAAATCCAAAGGACTTAGAATATAAAATTTTGAAAGAAGAAAGATGTTCAATATTCCTTAATGCAGTGCGAAAATTCATCCCTGACATAGATGAAAGGATTGATTTAAAGATGCTAGGCACCCCAATCACTCATAAAAAATTCACCAATACCTATTGCGGTAGTTACGGCCCTGCATTATCCGCAGCAAAAGGTCTTTTCCCAGGCTGCAAAACTCCAGTAAAAAAATTTATTTACTTGTGGTGCAAGTACATTTCCAGGTATTGGAATTCCTGCTGTTTCAGCAAGTGGTGCTTACGCAGCTGAAAAAATTATTGGTAAAAAAGAATTTAAAACTCTACTCAAGAAAATAAATTTATGAATCAAGTTCTTTTTTAAAACTCTACAAATACTTAGTTAAGAAATAAGAATAAAGAAGGCAAAAACGTTTAATAATGATAATCTTTATCTGAATATAAACTTAACTTATAGCTCTTATATGTTTTTCTTATCAGTTCCTCAAGCCTGGCATTTAGTTGGCACTTGGTCAGAACAACTTCCAAGCGAGTCAAACCTCATAGGAATGGGTCAAACAGAATTAATGATGACTTTACATTCAATATTTGTTCCTCTACTACTTGTAATTTCATATTACCTATTCAATAGACTTAATAAAAACGAATCAAAGAAAATTAAAGGATAATCGTTTAAGGTTTATTTAGCTGAACTTCTTCTAACTACTTTTCTACCTGTAGAAGTATCAACTCCGCTTGAATCTTTAGTTTCTGAATTAGTTTCAACATTATCAACATCACTCTTATCCATTTCTGCGCAAACACCTACTACCATGGCAGCTTGCATTTGATCTGGTAAATCTCCAATAGTTAATAAGGCCTTTAAAACTAATTGAAGTCGAGTTTGTCGATCTATTTCAGGTCTTAGTTTTTTTACGGTATTCCAAAGTTCTTGGGTGACTTCCTTTAAAAGTTCTCGATCTACAGCCAAATTAAATCCTTCTTGTATTTCTTCTAATCTAACAAAAAATTGGATCTCGTAAAATAATATTCAATAAAAAGATTGTTAGTTAATATTTTTCTATCCAAATACAAGTTGCATTTGTTGGTGCAATGCATTCTTCTCTTGCAAAAGTTTATCTTTTTCAATCTTTTTTAGAATAAAAGTTCTATAAAATTTTTTTTGAATCTTTATTGGAGTATTTTCAAACTTTACATTTTTGCTTATTAGAGAATTCCACTCTTTTGAATTAAAAGGGGCATAAGGAGAAGATGAAATCACTTTCATGTCTTAACAATACATCTGTACTAATAATAGTACAGATTTACTATTATGCAACAACTGAATCGACTTTTCTTAAATTTTAAAATGTCTTTGAGAATAGATTGATTTTTTTTATCTGATTTGTGGGAATTATAAGTTTGATAAATGAATAAAAGTATCATAAGTAACTTATTGATCCCTTTTTTTAGTGTCTTAAGACTTTTATTGCTTAAAAACCTCTTAAAGTAGTTAATTTGTTGAAATTAACATTGACAAGATATATTTAGTAATCCTTCCTATAAAAGGATTATGAATTGATCGCAAAATGCTTCTTAGTAATTCAAAAAGACTAAAAATCCAAGGAATAATTAAAAGAATTGCTCAAGATAAATCAATTACATTAGAAGAAAGAATATATGTCGAGAAATTTGCGCACCATAACTCTACAATTTCTCTTTGGCTGAAAAAAGCTAACAGTTTTAGAAGGAATGGTACGAAAAATGATGGGGGGATTGATAACCTCCTACAATCATTTGGAATAGATGGACTAGATAAAGAAAATCATTTCAACCCTAATGAAGATGATATATCGGATTGGTTTGGCGGTGCTCCTGGTTGGCTAAGGAGAAGCTAGATCCATTAATTATTCAATTTACCCAGGCTATTTTACACAAATATAAACTCATAAAAGATATAAATACCCAAAAAAACCAGGGTATAAATTTAATCGGAACTAAATATTTTTTTGAAAAGGTTTTCATATTTATTTTTCTTTTAGATTATTTCTTCCTTACAGTTTTTGAAAATAGGTTTAATTGCTCTATTTATAAATTAAACAATATTCGAAACCTCAAAGATATTAAATCACTTTAAGTAGATAAACTTAATTAGCCTTAATCTTCACAATCTAAGCAACTTTATTTTCAATGTTCTTTGAAAAATTTACTATTTTTGCCTCATCATGGTCTGAATCATTCCAAAATTTTATAAGTCTTTCTAATTCATCAATCCTTTTTTTGGCATTTGCAATTTTTTCAGTAGTTGTCATATAAAATTTTTATCTATCCAATTAATGCATGAAAAAAAAATATTTCAATGGAAGTAACAATTTTTAGACTATAAATATTAATTTTTGGTTAATTACTTCAATAAATCATAGTCCTCGAGCGGCTGAGTAATTATACTTAAAGAAAAACTAAATCTATGAAGAAATTAAATTCTTTGATTTTGAATAGCACAGTTAACTTCTTAGACTTCATATACTCTGGTAGATCTTTACAAAGATTTTGGGTTTTAGAAGTTATAGCTAGATCACCTTATTTTGCATTTCTTTCAGTTCTTCATTTTAAGGAATCTCTAGGAATTAAAAATGAGAAAACAATGATTTTAATGAAAGAACATTTTTATCAAGCTATTAACGAAACTGAGCATCTTAAAGAAATGGAGAAAAGAGGAGGAGATAGGTTCTGGATTGATAGATTTTTTGCGAGACACCTTGTTCTTGTGTATTACTGGATAATGGTTTTTTATTATTTCCTCTCTCCAGCTAATGCTTATGATGTCAACATAAAAATCGAAGAACATGCATTTGAAACTTATTCCAAATATTTAATAGATAATCCAAATGATCAAAAAATAAAAGAAATTGCTCAAGATGAATTAAATCATGTCCAAGAACTTAACGAAGCTTTGTCAATGATTACAACAGTTTAGATTAGTGCTGAGAAATCTATTAGCAATATTGAGAGTATCACCGAAGAAGAAATTAATCCTAGGCTGATCATTAATGAGACATAACCTTTTTTTCTAGGCAATTTATAAAAAGATATTCCAATAATTAATATCATTACTAATGAGAAAAAAATTATAATTTTTTCATTTACTAAATTGAGATGTATAACTAAATTTTTTTCTTCAAAAAATTTGAGAAATTCAGATAAAACTAGTTCTTCTTCTATTTTCTTAAAATAGTCAAATAAGCTTATAAAAGCAGAACTTAATAAAGATAATGCAACCAATGCAGTAACTGGTTTTGTTAACCTGTTAAGTGTTCTGTTAAAACTTGCCAATAAAATAAGAATAAAAAAAGAGGTTACTAAAGGTATTAAAGGTATAAGAGTTGTTGAATTTATGAAATTTCCCACGGAAAAAAAATATGTATCTAACTTAAAATTTTATATTATTTCGACGCGTTATTTTATTAAATAAGATTTTTTAAAATCTAAAATGTAATTAGTACCTATTGCATTCTGTGTAAATTGATACCAAAATTAAATTAGTATTGAAAAAAAAATGTTAGCCATTTCTGAAATTATTATTGCAAGTGCTATCTTCCTAGGAGTTGTATATTGGGAAGTCAAATTCCTATATACCAAAACTACTGTAGCGAAATAAATTCACTCAAAACAGGAAAATTAAAAGCGTAGAAAATTTAAATAAAATTTAAGAATTTAAGTTGACAAAAAAAGCTCTAAATATGAGAGAATAAACACAAATATTCAGCCTTTCTAATGAGCGAAGTCCAAAATCCTAATACTAACTCAACTCAGCAGCAACAGCAGCAACAGCAGCAATCCTATTCAGACAGCAAAATTAACTCTGCTGAGAGCGAGAGACTTTATCTTGAGATGAAAGAAGCTTGGCTTTAAATTTAATTCGTGTTTGAAATAATATTTCTATAAATTTTTTTTTTATTTTGAAGTAACCAATACTTTTTTATTTTCTTTACCCTTTAAATTTTGTTTAACCACAAGATTAATTTGTTGAGAAAACTTAAGCAGTTAGAGAAAATTAACGGAAGGCTCGCAATGGGAGGGTTGATATATTTAGTTTTTACAAAACTAGTTTCCAGCCGTGCCGACATATTAGACCAGCTTAAATCTTATTTAATTTAAGAAATGAATTAGAAGTATTTATTATCCAGGAATATTTCGTTCTATATAAGCGTCAGTTAAAGCTAAAATTAACCCCAATAATGTTGAAAATATAGCAATTTCAATTGATTCCATTTTATTTTTGAATTACCCCTAGTTTGCTAAATAATTCAAAGTTCAGCAACAAAACCAATAACTTACTATAGTACGTATATACTATTAGTTATTTATTGTGAGCTCAGCAACTCCTGAGTTTCTTTTCGTTAGGCCTGGTGATTATGTCGCAATTAAAAAAGAAAATTGCGAAGATACTAAGGAAAAGAATGAAAATTATTGGATCGGTCAAGTTATCGACTGTATTGGAGGAGCTAGAAATCCAAATTCATGGACCTTGTTTCAAGTTGCCAATATTGACAATGGAGAGATCACTATAATCAACGCCGATATTGTAGAAAAAATTTTGAAACCTTCTGGAAGTTAATCTTAATCAAACAAACTTCTTTAAGTATTACAGAAGCAAAGGGGGAAATGAACGTTTTAAAGGAAATCATCCCAGTTCCAAGCAGGCAAGTCCATATACTTGATTCATAGGGCAGGGAGGTTGAATACCTTTATACATTCTGTAAGTTTTTGATATTTCCTCAAATCCCAAACTTGATAAAAGATAATTTGCATAAGGGTTCAGATTAGAGCAATCCAATAAGATTTGAGCATCTAAATCACCAACTAACTCCCTTATTAATAATTCAGCAAGTGGTGGAGTATCCGCTAATAGTGGGCCAATTCTCCAGCCTTGCTCATTATCCTCCAATACACAAGGTCTTATCCTGCCAAATCCATGGCACATCCCATTATTATCGACAATTGCACTGACATTACCATGAGAATTTTTCAACCAGTCATTAAGAAAATGTGGTCTGGGACTAGGTTCTCTTTGATCATCATAAATTAAGACTGCTTCAGAAGAAATTTTATTACCCGGGACAACTTTAAAAGAATGAAATTGATCTTTATAGAAATTTCTCAATGGCAAATCTTGCGAACCATTTAATTTCCATCGATTTGTAATGGAAGATTTTCTAAACCCCCACTTTGCGTAATCATTTAATCTATCTGGGGCAGCCTCAAGACCAATACAATCAACATTTTTCAAATATTCGAGGGCATGTTTCCATAATCTCACTCCATATCCATTATTCCGGAATTCTTTTTTAACGATAAATAAACCTATAAAACTATAAGAGGAATTATATTTTATGCACGCAATAGAGCCTATAGGATTATTGTCTAGACAAGCTACCCATACCCCTTGTTTATCTGTATTTCTATAAATTGATAAATCATCCATTCCGGGTGAAAATCCTTCTAACCTTGCCCAGTTTGTGACTTCTGGTATTTCATTTATAGATATCAATCTAATTGAAAAATTTTCCCTCATAGAAATATACTAACCAAGAAAAATTTGAATTTTTAATAGCAATATTAATAAATTTGATTATTTCTCATAAAATCATTCGCTTTGATTGAACTGTCTAAAAACCTTAGTTTTTTACAATTTATCCTCTGATATATTTAATACTATTCAAAGGTAAAAAATGAAAATTTCTGATAAATTTCATTTAGAAGACATCTATAAATTAAAAAAAACAGTTCTCACTGGTAAAACTGAAGATATAAAATGGCGGATCCATCATATCAATATAATTTCTAAACTTTTGGATGAAAATAAAAAAGAGATAATTAAATCACTTTTTGTTGATCTCGGCAAATCTGAAATTGAAGGACTTTCAGAAATACTTTTAGTGAAAGAAGAAATTTCACTTATAAAAAAGAAACTCAATTCTTGGATGCGACCAAAAAAGATTGATACACCTTTTTATCTTTTTCCATCATCCTCCAAAGTTATTTATGAACCTCTTGGGTGTGTCTTAATTCTTGGTCCTTATAATTATCCATTACTTTATATTTTAAAGCCATTGGTAAATATTTTCTCAGCAGGAAATACTGCAGTTATAAAACCATCAGAGAAATGTCCTGCGACCTCAAAACTTATTAAAAAGCTTACTTCCAAATATTTCCGTAAAGATGTCCTAATGACAGTAGAGGGTGATAATAAACAATCCATAAAATTAATTGAACAAAATTTTGACCACATTTTTTTTACTGGAAGTACTGAAACTGGAAAATCTATAATGAAATTAGCTTCAAAAAACTTAACTCCATTAACTCTTGAGTTAAGCGGGACAAATCCTGTAATTGTTTTCAAGAATGCAAATTTAGAAGTGGCTGCAAAAAGAATTGTTTGGGGTAAATTTTTTAATTCTGGTCAATCCTGCATGGCTCCGAATCATATCTTTGTAGATAAAGAAATTGAAAATATTTTTATAGAAAAATTAAAAAAATACATAGTAAGTTTTTACGGAGATAATCCAATTATTTCCGAAAACCTATCAAAATTGGAGAAAAAACAATTTATATCAACTGTAGAAATTCTTAAACAATATGAAAAAGAAAAAAGAATTTTATTTGGGGGGACTTTTAGTAAAAAAAAGTTGAAAATATCTCCTACAATTTTGAGAACTAAAATAAATGAAACAGATATTTTGCAGAAAGAATTATTCAGTTCACTACTTCCTGTAGTTGGAATTAATGATAAAGAATCAGCTTTAAAACAGATTAGTCAAACATCAAAACCCTTAGCAATCTACTTATTTGGAGGCAATAAAAAAATCCATAATCATATTTCAAAAGTAACCAGCTCTGGAACAATTTGTATAAATGATGTTATGTTGCCAGTCCTTATTCCAAATTTACCCTTTGGAGGGGTTGGGCAAAGTGGTATTGGTAAATTTCATGGAGAAGAAGGTTTTCGAAATTTTTCAAATCAAAAATCTATTACTTTTAAAGGTTTTTTATTTGATTCAAATCTGCGGTATCCCCCCTATGAAAGAGTAAAGAAATTTTTAAAGTTTATTTTTCAGGTTTAAATTACTTAAATTGTTTTCAAAAACCTAGCGATTTTTAATTTAAAGATTATCTTTAAATAAATAGTGAGTTTTATGAAATTTGCATTTTTAGTAATTGCCATATTTATTAATTTTTTTAATCAAACATTGATAAAATCAGAAGAAAAAATATTTTCATCAAAAAACACAATTGAGAATATTGCTAGAAAAGAATCAATTACTGAAGAAAAAACTGAAATAAAAAAAATTCATATTGTAAAAAGTGGAGATACAATATCAAGTATTTCAAAATTCTATTCAATTGATAAAGATTTAATTATTAAATTGAATAACTTAAAAGATGAAAATTATATCTTTGTTGGCCAAAATCTTATTATCTCCGAATCTTCTGAAAATCTTACAAAACAATCACATTTAATTAAAAATTATCATATTGTTCAAACTGGTGAAAATCTTACTGACATATCGAACAAATATAATTTAAAAGTAAAAGAACTTATAGAGATTAATAATATTAATAATGCTGATTCAATAAAAATTGGTCAAAAGCTCACAATAAGAAAAAAGAACACAATTAATTCAGAAAAATATGAAACAACTGAAAATAAAAAAAATAATGATTTAATTGAGTTAGATAAAAAAATTTACGGTCCTATAATTATCCAAAGTAAAACTTATAAAGATATTAAAGGTAGAAAAGTTTTAAACGTTATAAATCAAGAAAATAAAAAACTGATTATTTCAATCAATTGTGATAAAAACGAATTAGATGTAAGAATACCTGGCAGGAAATGGATGGGAAGTAAGCGTGCTAAAGAAGAATTCGAAAATAATTTAATAAATGATTTTTGTTAAAACTTTAATTAATATGTGTGAATAATTTGTCTAAGAATATTAATGATGAGTTATCCTACAAAAAGTTAAATTATTAGTAATGGCTATTTCAAGAGGAGATCTCGTAAGAGTAAAAAGACCAGAATCATATTGGTATAATGAAATCGGTAAAGTTGCTTCAGTTGATACCTCAGGCATTAAATATAACTGTGTAGTCAGATTCGATAAAGTAAATTACGCTGGTATAAGCGGAACTGATGGTGGAGCAAATACAAATAATTTCGCTGAAAGTGAATTAGAGAAAGCTTAAATAATTGCCTGAATTACCAGAAGTAGAGACAGTTCGCAGAGGTTTAGAGCAAAAACTTAATAACTTTATTATTAAAAAAGTAGAAGTCTGTAGGGATTCAACTGTTGCATTTCCAATCAACAAAGAAGAATTTATTAAAGGACTTCTGAACTCACTTATTTATAAATGGGATAGAAGAGGAAAATATTTAATAGCTCAATTAAAAGAAGTTCAAAATGAGAATGCCCAATTTCTTGTAGAAAATTCAAAAAATAACGGATTTCTTGTAGTTCATCTAAGAATGACTGGATATTTTAAATTTATTGAAAACTCAAGTCATCCTTGTAAACATACAAGAATAAGATTTTTCGATAAAAATAATAATGAGCTTAGGTATATTGACGTAAGAAGTTTTGGGCAAATGTGGTGGATTAATAAAGGTCTATCGCCTAACAAAATAATTAAAGGATTAGGTTCATTAGGACCAGAACCATTTTCTAAAGAGTTTGATGCTAATTATCTTAAGAAAGTTATTTCAAAACGATCAAAATCTATAAAAGCTATTTTATTAGATCAAACAATAGTGGCAGGTATAGGAAATATTTATGCTGATGAAAGTTTATACTCCGCTGGTATCTCACCTTTTAGGGAAGCTCGAACAATAAAGAATTATGAGTTTATCAAGCTCAAGGAATCAATTGTAACTGTATTAAAAAAAAGTATAGGTTCTGGGGGTACTACATTTAGTGATTTTAGGGACTTGGAAGGAGAAAATGGGAATTTTGGTTTACAGACAAATGTCTATAGAAGAACTGGAAAAGAATGTCGTAAATGTGGGAATTTAATTGAGAGACAAAAAATTACTGGAAGAAGTACCCATTGGTGTCCAAAATGCCAAAAATAAAAAAGGGTTTACTCTTGATGAGTAAGCCCTTTTAAATATTTTTACCTGGCATTGAGCTATTTTCTCAAGGGGCTACCCCCTAAATATTTTCGCCGCTGATGCGTTTCACAACCGAGTTCGAGATGGATCGGAGTGGTTCCACATCGCCATGAACACCAGGATAGTATGAACCTTGAGAACTGCATAGAAAATTATATATTTAAAAACAATAAATTAAGTTTATTTGGTCAAGCCCTCGGTCTATTAGTACTCCTCCGCTGCACTTGTTACCAAGCTTCCACGTAGAGCCTATCAACGGGTGTTCTTCCCGTGACCTTACTGGCTTAAGCCATGGCAATACTCATCTTGAGGTGGGCTTCCCACTTAGATGCTTTCAGCGGTTATCCACTCCGCACATGGCTACCCAGCGTTTACCGTTGGCACGATAACTGGCACACCAGAGGTGCGTTCCTCCCGGTCCTCTCGTACTAGGGAGAAATCCTCTCAATATTCCTGCGCATACACCGGATATGGACCGAACTGTCTCACGACGTTCTGAACCCAGCTCGCGTACCGCTTTAATGGGCGAACAGCCCAACCCTTGGGACCGACTTCAGCCCCAGGTTGCGATGAGCCGACATCGAGGTGCCAAACCTCCCCGTCGATGTGAACTCTTGGGGGAGATCAGCCTGTTATCCCTAGAGTAACTTTTATCCGTTGAGCGACGGCCCTTCCACGCAGAACCGTCGGATCACTAAAACCGACTTTCGTCCCTGTTCGACTTGTAGGTCTCACAGTCAAGCTCCCTTCTGCTTTTGCACTCAACGACTGATTTCCAACCAGCCTGAGGGAACCTTTGTGCGCCTCCGTTACCTTTTAGGAGGCGACCGCCCCAGTCAAACTGCCCATCAGATACTGTCCGCTTCCCGGATAACGGGTAAGCGTTAGAACCCTAGCTCTAAAAGAGTGGTATCTCACCGATGACTCAATAGTACCCACAAGCACTATTTCAACGTCTCCCACCTATTCTGCGCATTCAGAGCCCGAGCACAATATCAAACTACAGTAAAGCTTCATAGGGTCTTTCTGTCCGGGTGTATGTAGTCCGCATCTTCACAGACAATTCTATTTCGCCGAGCCTCTCTCCGAGACAGCGCGCAAATCGTTACACCTTTCGTGCGGGTCGGAACTTACCCGACAAGGAATTTCGCTACCTTAGGACCGTTATAGTTACGGCCGCCGTTCACCGGGGCTTCAGTCGCCAGCTTCACAAAAAGCTAACCAGCTTCCTTAACCTTCCGGCACTGGGCAGGTGTCAGCCCCCATACATCGTCTTGCGACTTAGCGGAGACCTGTGTTTTTGGTAAACAGTCGCTTGCGCCTCTTCACTGCGACCAGCTCTCGCTGGCACCCCTTCTCCCGAAGTTACGGGGCCATTTTGCCGAGTTCCTTAGAGAGAGTTATCTCGCGCCCCTCGGTATTCTCTACCACCCCACCTGTGTCGGTTTCGGGTACTGGCATTTGTGTCTTAACGAGTATAGGGCTTTTCTTGGAAGCATGACATCACCAACTTCGCTGCCGTAGCAGCTCGTACTCACGCCTTAGCTCAAGATGTTTTCTCCATCTCTCAAAGCCTCGAACGCTTGAACCAGTAACCAACATCTGGCCTGGTTAGCCTTCTCCGTCCCCCTTCTCAAAACACATCTGGTACAGGAATATTGACCTGTTATCCATCGACTACGCCTTTCGGCCTCGCCTTAGGTCCAGACTAACCCTCCGCGGACGAGCCTGCCGGAGGAACCCTTAGGGTTTCGGGGCATGGGATTCTCACCCATGTTTTCGCTACTCAAGCCGACATTCTCACTTCTATGCTGTCCACGTCCGCTTACGCTAACGCTTCACCCTACATAGAACGCTCCCCTACCATAAATAAATTTATCCGCAGCTTCGGTATAACGCTTAGCCCCGTTCATTTTCGGCGCAGGATCGCTCGACCAGTGAGCTATTACGCACTCCTTTGAGGATGGCTGCTTCTAGGCAAACCTCCTGGTTGTCTGGGCAATCCCACCTCCTTTATCACTTAGCGTTAATTTTGGGACCTTAGCTGGCGGTCTGGGCTGTTTCCCTCTTGACTATGGAGCTTATCCCCCACAGTCTGACTGCCTAGTTACACACAGGGTATTCAGAGTTCATATCGATTTGGTACCGCTTTCGCAGCCCGCACCGAAATGGTTGCTTTACCCCCCTGCTGGAGCACTAGACGCTACGCCTCAACGTATTTCGGGGAGAACCAGCTAGCTCCTGGTTCGATTGGCATTTCACCCCTAACCACAGCTCATCCGCTGAATTTTCAACTTCAGTCGGTTCGGACCTCCACTTGGTATCACCCAAGCTTCATCCTGGCCATGGTTAGATCACCAGGGTTCGGGTCTATAAACACTGACAAACGCCCTATTAAGACTCGCTTTCGCTGTGGCTCCACCATTTCCGGTTTAACCCGCCAGTGCCTATAAGTCGCCGGCTCATTCTTCAACAGGCACACGGTCACCCGATTAGTCGGGCTCCCATTGCTTGTAAGCTCACGGTTTCATGTTCTATTTCACTCCCCTCCCGGGGTTCTTTTCACCTTTCCCTCGCGGTACTGTTTCACTATCGGTCACACAGTAGTACTTAGCCTTACGAGGTGGTCCTCGCAGATTCACACGGAATTCCACGTGCTCCGTGCTACTCGGGATACAGCTAGGTCAACTTATCTTTCGATTACGGGGCTTTCACCCTCTGTGGCACGCCATTCAAACGTTTCTTCTAGACTTGTTGATCCATGTTGCTGTCCCACAACCCCGATAGTCAAGACTATCGGTTTGGGCTTTTCCCCGTTCGCTCGCCGCTACTGAGGGAGTCGTTATTTACTTTCTCTTCCTCCAGCTACTAAGATGTTTCAGTTCGCTGGGTTAGCTCGCACCAACCTATATATTCAGTTGGCCGTACATGGGGTTGCCCCATTCGGAAATTCCCGGATCAAAGTGTGCTTCCAACTCCCCGAGACTTATCGCAGGTAACCACGTCCTTCATCGCCTCTGTGTGCCTAGGTATCCTCCGTGAGCCCTTTGTAGCTTGACCAATAACTTCAAAAATTGAAGCATCAGCTTAATAGAATTGTTATTAATGCATTCGCACAAATAATAAATCTGCATCATTAAAGATGCTTATTGTCTTTAAAAAAATCTATGCAGTTGTCAAGGTTCTCTGAAAACAATGAAATTAATTCAATGAGTCCAGCATCTTAATGATTTCATTAGGAAGCTAGATTCGTTCAGAATAATGATCACAACTCAAAACATTTCCTTTCTACCGGTTATGGAAGAGGTGGTAATCAGTGGAGGTAAGCGGACTCGAACCGCTGACATCCTGCTTGCAAAGCAGGCGCTCTACCAACTGAGCTATACCCCCAACATAGAGATATGGGCCATCCTGGACTTGAACCAGGGACCTCACCCTTATCAGGGGTGCGCTCTAACCACCTGAGCTAATGGCCCAGGAAAAATAATGGGTGTGACCTAGAAAAACTTAGGAAATGAAATTCTTAACAAATTAAGAACGTGAGATACCGATCGACCTAAGGTGACAAAATAATAATATTAAACATTTTGTTGTCTCCCTGTTAGGAGGTGATCCAGCCGCACCTTCCGGTACGGCTACCTTGTTACGACTTCACCCCAGTCATTAGCCCCACCTTCGGCGTCCTCCTCCACAAGGGTTGGAGTAACGACTTCGGGCATGGCCAACTTCCATGGTGTGACGGGCGGTGTGTACAAGGCCCGGGAACGTATTCACCGCAGTATGCTGACCTGCGATTACTAGCGATTCCTACTTCACGTAGGCGAGTTGCAGCCTACGATCTGAACTGAGCCACGGTTTATGGGATTTGCTAGCTCTCGCGAGTTTGCTGCCCTTTGTCCGTAGCATTGTAGTACGTGTGTAGCCCAGGGTGTAAGGGGCATGATGACTTGACGTCATCCACACCTTCCTCCGGTTTATCACCGGCGGTCTTTCTAGAGTGCCCAACTAAATGCTGGCAACTAAAAACGTGGGTTGCGCTCGTTGCGGGACTTAACCCAACATCTCACGACACGAGCTGACGACAGCCATGCACCACCTGTCACTGCATTCCCGAAGGCACCCTCAAATTTCTAAGAGGTTCGCAGGATGTCAAACCCTGGTAAGGTTCTTCGCGTTGCATCGAATTAAACCACATACTCCACCGCTTGTGCGGGCCCCCGTCAATTCCTTTGAGTTTCACACTTGCGTGCGTACTCCCCAGGCGGAACACTTAACGCGTTAGCTACGACACCGAAGGGGTCGATTCCCCCGACACCTAGTGTTCATCGTTTACGGCCAGGACTACAGGGGTATCTAATCCCTTTCGCTCCCCTGGCTTTCGTCCATGAGCGTCAGTAATGGCCCAGCAGAGCGCCTTCGCCACTGGTGTTCTTCCCGATATCTACGCATTTCACCGCTACACCGGGAATTCCCTCTGCCCCTACCATACTCAAGCCTTTCAGTTTCCACTGCCATGATGGAGTTAAGCTCCACGCTTTAACAGCAGACTTGAAAAGCCGCCTGCGGACGCTTTACGCCCAATAATTCCGGATAACGCTTGCCACTCCCGTATTACCGCGGCTGCTGGCACGGAATTAGCCGTGGCTTATTCCTCAAGTACCGTCATATCTTCTTCCTTGAGAAAAGAGGTTTACAGCCCAGAGGCCTTCGTCCCTCACGCGGCGTTGCTCCGTCAGGCTTTCGCCCATTGCGGAAAATTCCCCACTGCTGCCTCCCGTAGGAGTCTGGGCCGTGTCTCAGTCCCAGTGTGGCTGATCATCCTCTCAGACCAGCTACTGATCGAAGCCTTGGTGAGCCATTACCTCACCAACTAGCTAATCAGACGCGAGCTCATCCTCAGGCGAAATTCATTTCACCAGTAGGCATATGGGGTATTAGCGGTCGTTTCCAACCGTTATCCCCCTCCTGAGGGCAGATTCTCACGCGTTACTCACCCGTCCGCCACTAACCCGAAGGTTCGTTCGACTTGCATGTGTTAAGCACGCCGCCAGCGTTCATCCTGAGCCAGGATCAAACTCTCCGTTGTGTTCAAATCCTTTTGTAGATAAATCTACTCAAATTGAATTGCTTTACCCAAATAAAAAATTGCTTTATTTAGTTTTAGCCTCCTTAAATTTTAAGGATTACATTGAGTGCACATTAAAAATATTTCTAAAGTGACTTTCCAAGATCTCAGATCCGTTTGCACCAAAGCCAAAAGTTAGCAATTGATGACATTTTTTTATATTCTTGACGGGACCTCACACCTTTATTGCATATTCATCTCGAAATAACCAACAAAAATTAGTTATTCTTGACGCAATAAAAGCATCAGTTCCTAAGTTTTTAAATTTTCTAGGTGCAGAGTTAAACAACTTGTGAATAACTCAATCAGAAGGGAAAAACCCTTCCTCTGGCTGAAAATAATGATCGAAATCAAATCTCCAGAAAATTCAATTATTTACCAAAAATCAGATTTAAGGTATTTGCTTGAATGATGCAAAAAGAATATTTCTGCCCAGAAGAAAATACTAAACCATCCAACCGTAATTGTGCAACCTTTTATACAAAAATTTTTTATTAATTTTTTATTTGTTCAAAGTCTCTCTAAACAACTAGGCTTAAATAAAGGGATATAAATGAAATGGCAGAAAGATTTAGTCAAAAAAATCTAAGAGTAAGACCAAGTTCCGATGAAGAGAAAATTGTAACAAATGCAAAAAAACACTTCGAGAAAACTTTGGTTGAGATATCAGGCGAGTTAGTGGGTAGCGTTGCGGCACTGGAACACCCAACAAAAAATAAAAAATTAAATTATGGAGAAATTTTTTTAAGAGACAACGTTCCTGTAATGATTTACCTCATTACCCAAAAAAGGTACGAAATTGTCAAAAAGTTTCTAAGTGTATGCCTTGAGTTACAAAGCTCCAATTACCAAACACGTGGCGTATTTCCTACAAGTTTCGTTGAAGAGAATGGAAAGCTCATTGGAGACTATGGTCAGAGATCAATAGGGAGGATTACCTCAGCAGATGCAAGTTTATGGTGGCCCATTTTATGTTGGTATTATGTCAACAAAAGCGGCGATTATGCCTTTGGAAAAAGTCAAAGCGTTCAAAGAGGTATTCAACTACTACTAGATCTAGTTCTACATCCAACCTTTGAGGGTACTCCAGTACTTTTTGTTCCAGACTGCGCATTTATGATTGATAGACCCATGGATGTATGGGGAGCACCTTTAGAAGTTGAAGTTTTACTTCATGGATGTTTAAAAAGTTGTATAAGGTTAATGGAATTAAGCAGAGCAGATCACGTTAGTAGACTTTTAGACCAAAGACTTATTCTTACAAATCAATGGGTTAAGGATTTAGGAAGTTTTCTTTTAAAGCACTATTGGGTTACCAGCCAAACAATGCAAATCCTTAGAAGGAGGCCAACTGAGCAGTATGGTGATGATCAACACTTCAATGAATTTAACGTTCAACCTCAAGTTGTACCCTCATGGCTACAAGATTGGTTAGAAAATAGAGGTGGTTACTTAATAGGAAATATTAGGACAGGAAGACCTGACTTTCGATTTTACAGTTTAGGTAATTCTCTTGCATGTATGTTCGGAGTACTGCCTCCTGAAGAACAAAGAGCTTTATTTAGATTAGTTTTACATAACAGACAGCATTTGATGGCTCAAATGCCCATGAGAATTTGTCATCCTCATATGGATGTCGAAGAATGGCAAAATAAAACTGGATCGGATCCAAAGAATTGGCCTTGGAGTTACCACAACGGTGGTCATTGGCCAAGTTTACTTTGGTTCTTTGGTGCAGCCGTTCTATTGCATCAAAAAAATTACGGTTCTGATGATGTGATTCTCATGGAAGAGATGAAATCTTTAATAGAGGAATCGTATTGGTGTCAGCTAAATCAATTACCTAAGCAAGAATGGGCAGAATATTTTGATGGACCTACAGGTACTTGGGTTGGTCAACAATCCAGAACTTATCAAACCTGGACAATTGTTGGATTTTTATTGATGAATCATTTTCTAAGGAATAAGTATAACGATCTAGATATGTTTAAAATATAAAGCTTAAAATAAACCTAGGGTTAGTGATTTATCAATTGGCAAACATGCCCCAATACCAAGGTATATTGTTAGAAAAGTTCCGAATAAGAAAACTGACATTGCTATTGGTCTTCTAAATGGGTTTGAAAATTTATTAACATTCTCGATAAAGGGAAGAATCATTAAACCAAGTGGAATCAATGTTTGAAGTGCGATGCCCAAAAGTTTATTGGGAACTACCCTAAGTATTTGAAAAACAGGGTATAAGTACCACTCAGGGAGTATTTCCAGGGGTGTGGCGAAGGGATTAGCTTTATCTCCCAACATTGCAGGATCGAGAACTGCTAGTCCAACTACGCAAGCAATAGTTCCTAAGATAACTACCGGAAAAATATACAGTAAATCATTTGGCCAAGCAGGTTCACCATAATAATTATGGCCCATACCTTTTGCTAACTTTGCTCTTAATTTTGGGTCAGATAGATCTGGTTTTTTTAACGTTGACATATGAAAAAACTAATAATGGTTTAAGTATAAGAGTTTATAAAGGACCTGAAATACCCTGTTTACGAATCATTAAAAAGTGCATCAACATGAAAACTGCTAATGACCATGGCAATACAAAAGTATGAAGACTGTAAAATCTGGTTAAAGTAGATTGCCCAACACTTTCACCGCCTCTAAGTAATTCAACCATAAAGTCACCAATTACTGGTATGGCAGCGGGAACCCCCGAAACAATTTTAACTGCCCAATAACCTACCTGATCCCAAGGTAGAGAATATCCAGTAACTCCAAAAGCAACAGTAATAACTGCCATTACAACGCCTGTAACCCAAGTTAATTCTCTTGGCCTTTTAAAACCTCCGGTAAGATAAACCCTAAAGACATGAAGGATTAACATCAAAACCATCATTGATGCACTCCATCTATGCACAGATCTTATTAACCATCCAAAACTTACATCGGTCATTAAATAACTGACTGAACTATAAGCTTGTGTAACTGTTGGCTTATAGTAAAAAGTCATTGCAAAACCTGTTGCAAATTGAATTAAGAAGCATACTAAAGTTATGCCTCCCAAACAATAAAATATATTTACGTGAGGGGGTACGTACTTGGAAGTTACGTCGTCAGTTATGTCTTGGATTTCAAGCCTTTCTTGAAACCAATCATAAACAGATGAGGAATTCGCCATCCAAAAAAATTTAGCTTTGATATAAAGAGCTTACTTAAAATTCTTATACTTGGTGTTAACACTTAACCCAATGAATTCATCTTTTAACAAACTTTTAACATTCAAAACTGTGATCACTGCATCAATGATCATAGTTTTTTCCTTCAATCTTTTATTGATTGAAAGGGTGGATGCTCTTAGTGATAGCAGGCAATTAGTACTTGACGCTTGGACCTTGGTAAACGAAGGTTTTTATGATCCAGAAAAGTTTGATGAAATCCAATGGAAAAGAATTAGACAAAAAACATTACAGAAACAAATTGAAACAAGTGAAGAGGCTTATTCCGCAATTGAAGACATGTTAAGACCTCTAGATGATCCCTACACGAGAGTTTTACGCCCAAAAGATTATGAACTACTGAAATCAAGTAATTTTGGTAGTGAGATTAATGGTGTTGGGCTCCAATTAGGTGAAGATGATGACAATAAAGTTAAAGTTATCTCTACTCTTGGGGGTTCGCCAGCTGAAGAAGCTGGAATAGTAAGCGGGGACTTGATAGAGACAGTGGACGGAATCTCTGCAGAAAAATTAGGGCTTGCAAGTACTGCCTCTAAGTTAAGAGGTGAATCAGGCACAAAAGTTTTAGTTGAAGTATCTTCGAAATCAGGAGAAATTAGGGAAGTCGATCTAGAGAGGAGATCAGTAGATCTAAGACCAGTTAGAACGAAAAGATTAAGAGACGATTCCCATACAATAGGGTATTTGAGGATAACTCAATTCAGCGAAAGCGTTCCCAAAAAAGTTGAAGAGGCATTACAAGAGTTAAAAGAAAAAGAGGTTGAGGGCTTGATCTTGGATCTTAGAAATAATTCAGGGGGACTAGTAAGCTCAGGAATAGCAGTTGCAGACTCATTATTGAGTGAGAAACCTGTAGTTGAGACAAAAGATAGAAATGGAATCAAAGATGCAATTATTTCTCAAAAAGAGACATCTTTTGATGGACCAATGGTGACTTTAGTAAATAAAGGTACTGCAAGTGCCAGTGAAATACTTGCAGGTTCATTACAAGATAATGAGAGATCTATTCTTATGGGGGAACAAACTTATGGGAAAGGTTTAATTCAATCCCTAAAAAGTTTGGGAGAAGATAGTGGTATTGCTATAACAGTAGCTAGTTACTTAACCCCCAAAGGTAATAATATTCAAGGCCAGGGTATGACTCCAGACAAATTACTTGATCTACCGGAGGCAAGTGATTATGGAAGTACTGACGATAAATGGTTGAAAAATGCAGAATTATTTCTAGGTTCGCTTCTAGAAAAAGAAGACGTTTCAGTTCAAACAATTGAATTAAACAATGAAGAAATAAATCTTTAAATGACTAAAGATTGAAAATAAAAAATCTTAAAAATATGAGTATTAAAAGAATTTTTCATGACCCAATTCATAAAGAAATAGTATTTGATGCAGGAAAGCCAGAAGAATTAATGATTATGGAATTAATTGATACAGTTGCTTTTCAAAGATTAAGAAGAATAAAACAACTTGGAGCGGCATCTTTACTTTTTCATGGTGCAGAGTCGAGTAGATTTACGCACTCAATTGGTGTTTTTTGTATAGCTAGAAAAATTTATAAGAGATTAATTGAAAGTAAATCTTCATTTTGTGAAAATAAATTTGTTCTATATGGAGCGGCTTTACTACATGATTTAGGTCATGGACCTTTAAGTCATACCAGTGAAACAATATTCAATCATAATCACGAACAATGGTCAGAAAAATTAGTTAGAAATTATTCTCCAATAAATACAATTCTCAAAAAGTACGACAACGAATTACCAAGAAAAATTAGTGAATTATTTCAGTCAAAGCAACTATTCTCACAACCTTTAAAAACATTAATTAGCAGTGAGATAGATTGCGATCGTCTCGATTATCTTTTACGTGATAGTTACAATACCGGCACTAACTATGGCTTGGTTGATTTAGAAAGAATTATTTCAGCTCTTACTTTTTCGCCAGATGGAAATATCGGAATCAAACCAAAAGGAGTTATCGCTATTGAACATTTCCTCGTATTAAGAAACTTGATGTATAGAACAATCTATAATCACAGAATAAACGAAATATCAACATGGATTCTGGAAAAAATAATTTATACAATAAAAAATAATTTTGAAAAGAAAATTTTCATAGATAATTCTCTACATAAATGGATATTTTCCCCAGAAAACGTTGATTTTGATGATTTCATAAAAAATGATGATGTAACTTTTTACTATCATTTGATGAGATGGAAAGATGAATCTTTTGAGCCACTCTCTACACTATGCAAAATGTTTATTGACAGAGATTTGTTAAAAGCATCCGATATAAGTTTTTTAAGTAAAATAAATAGACTAAAAATCCTTGCCTTTGCTAGAAAATTATGTGAAAAAAATGGTTACAATTCAGAAATTTTTTGTGGAATTAAGGAAAGGTCTTTTAAAGGTTTTGAATCTAACAATGCACTTAAAATATGGGACGGCACTTTTCAAAGCTCATTAGAAAGTAGTTCTGCATTAATAAAAACTTTAATGAGATCTGTGGAAAGTTCTTTGATTATTTATCCCGGTATGATCAAAACTGAAATTAAAAATGAAATTTCATTATTAAAAAATAATTCCTAGATTTAATTTCCCATGGAAATCATTTTAAGTAGCACTAAAGGTAAATATTTAGAAATTTGTTCTATGTTTGATTTAGATAATATCCATGAAACTTTCAAACAGTTTTCTTCCATAAAGGAACCACTGGAAGCAAAAATTTTCGCAATCAATGAGTCAATAAGTTCTCATCAATTATCAAAATTAAAAAATCATCTTGACAAAATTAACATTAACTCTTTAGTTATATACTCCAATAATAGAGATACGATATTAAGTGGAAAGTCTTTAAAAATAGATTCAACTTTTTATAAAGAGCGAGAGATTAAAAATAAGCTACTTTTATTTAAGTCAAAAGACAAAGACGATGTTCTTTACAAAGGTACAGTTCGATCGGGAGACAGAATATCTTCAAATGGCAACCTATGCATTATTGGAGACGTTAATCCAGGGGCAATAGTTTCCGCAAAAAAAAACATATACGTTTGGGGCAAATTACTAGGGATCGCATTCGCCGGAAAAACTGGAAATAAAAATGCCTCTATTGCATCACTTTACTTAAAGCCTTTACAATTACGAATTGCAGATGTAATAGCTATTGGACCAAAGGATAAGCCCAACAATTATTACCCAGAAATTGCGGTCTTAGATAAACAAACGATAATAATCAAACCACACTTAATCGAAAATAAAAATTAATCAATGATTTGCAATAAATTAATTCAAACTTGATAAATTTAAGAATTACTTAATCTTTAAAATATTTAACTTTCTGCAAGTGGCTTTATTATTTGGAAAATCCTTAAAAACGTGGGGAAAAATACTCGCACAATATTAATTTGTTCAGGTAAAGGAGGAGTTGGTAAAACCACTTTAACTGCAAACCTAGGCATAGCACTTGCCAATAGCGGAGCAACAACTGCTGTATTAGATGCCGATTTTGGCTTAAGAAATTTAGATCTTCTTCTAGGATTAGAAAATCGCATCATCTATACGGCTCAAGATGTTCTAGACAAGAATTGTCGTCTTGACCAAGCATTGGTTAGACATAAAAAGGAACCTAATCTTGCTCTTTTACCTGCTGGAGATCCAAGGATGTTGGATTGGATGAAGCCCGAAGATATGAAAAAAATTAGTGAGCTCCTTAGTGAGAAATTTGATTTTGTCTTAGTAGATTGTCCTGCTGGTGTAGAAGATGGCTTTAAAAATGCTCTTGCAGCGTGCAAAGAAGCTATCGTTGTTACTAACCCAGAATTATCCGCAGTGCGGGATGCAGATAGAGTAATTGGGATTCTTAATACTTCAGATATTGAGCCTATACAACTTGTGATCAATAGAGTTCGCCCTAACATGATGGCTAGTCAAGAAATGTTATCTATCGAAGATGTTCAAGGGATCCTTTCTTTGCCTTTATTAGGTATTGTTTTAGAAGATGAACAGGTAATAATTAGTACAAATAGAGGAGAGCCACTGACACTTTCAGATGGTAGATCTCCTGCAAAAAAATGTTATCTGAATGTTTCTCAAAGACTTACAAATAAAGATGTACCAATTATCGATCCCAAAAAAGAAGGTAAAAGTCTTAAAGATAAATTCATGAGATTAATGCAAACAAAGGTTTTTTAAAATGATGACTCTCAGAGATCTTATAAATAAATTACTAGGCAGAGAAACGTCTAGTGCAAATACAGCTAGAGAAAGATTACAACTTGTACTTGCTCATGACAGAGTTGATATGAGTTCCTTAACAACTGATCTTTTAGATAAAATGAGGAAAGAAATACTCGATGTTGTTGCTAAATATGTTGAGATTGACTTTGAAGAAGTGGCAGTAAGTTTAGAGACGGAAGACAGAATGACTGCTCTAGTAGCAAATTTACCAATCAAAAGAACTATTTCAGGAGAATTAAAGTTTAAAAAAGACGATAAGAATGATAAAACTCAAAAAGATGCCAAAAAGTAATAAATTTTAAAAACCCCAAAAAAAATACTAAGATTGAACGTCCTTAACTGTAAGATAGTGTTTATGCCGGCTTAGCTCAGTGGTAGAGCAGCGCTTTTGTAAAGCGAAGGTCATCAGTTCAAATCTGTTAGCCGGCATTTTAATTTATTTCATTCTGTTCAATATTCTTTGCTGAAAATAAAAAGATCAAACCTAAGAGAGCAGCAATAGGAAACAATCTTATTTCGAGAACGTACTCAAAAAAAGATGCAAGGGGTTCAAATATCCAATAAGTAAAGAATTGAATTAATAAAACAAAAAATAATAAAAAAACCATTACTACAATTCCCTCACTAATACTTCTCCTTCTCTAATCAACCTCCAATTTCCACGTTTTTCCCAATATATAATAGTACTAGCTTTTCCACTACTTTTTTCCCAGGGTATAGGGCCCAATATTTTTAAATAAGGAAAGTCTAGAGCAATACCTTCAGCAGTAATTGATCCTTTAAAACCTGAAATATTCGCACTTGAAGTTAACAATGGGCCAGTTTCTCTCAAAAGAGATTGTGCGATATTTGAATTTGGAATTCTCAACCCAATAGTCAGATCATTGCTGGTGAGGTTTGCGGTCTGCTTTGCTGAAGCAGGAATAACAATTGTCAGAGCTCCAGGCCAATATTTTGAGGCTAAATTTTCGTAATCTTCTTTAGCTGATTCGTGAACATAATCAATTAAATGTTTATGTTCTGATCCCATAAGAATTAAGGGTTTGTTTCTATCTCTTTTTTTAAACTCATAAATAATATTGGGGAATTTTGGTAAGCATCCAATTGCAGGTAAAGTATCTGTTGGGAAAATTATAGGCAAACCACTTTTAAGAGTCTTCAAGGCAGTTTTGCAGTTTACTAAATTCATTTAAATTATGAACTTATAATAATTTATTTATATCTTCCAATTGTAAACCTACCAATACCTGAAAGATCTTTCACAATCTCAATTGATGAAAATTTATTTTTAATAAATAGTTGTTTTACTTTTTCACTTTGATCAAAATGATTCTCTAAAATTAGCCAACCGTTCTCTTTTAAATATAATGGTGCTTTTTCTATTATTTCTCTAATATGTTTTAAACCATCTTCGCCACCTAATAAAGCGACTTTAGGTTCGAAATTCTTAACTTCTTTGGGTAATTTTTCATAAGTATCTCTGGGAATATATGGCGGGTTTGAAATAGCGAGGTCTAATTTTCCTTTAAAACTTTCAAGAGGTGACCACCAATTTCCACAATAAAATTTCAAATTTGATTGTTTAGAAGAATTTATAAAATTTTTATTGGCTATTTCTAATGCGTCTTGTTCTATGTCAGTTGCTAATCCGTTACTCAATGGATAAGCCAATGCCAAAGCAATACTAATTGCACCTGATCCAGTTCCTAATTCAGCAAAAAATAATTTTTCTGATTTCTTTCGAAATATATTAAAGACGATATCAACTATGAGCTCTGTTTCTGGTCTTGGAATGAGTACTTTGTTTGTAACTATTAATTTTAAGTCTCTCCAAAAAGTTATTCCACAAAGATATTGTATCGGGCAAGACCTTAGTAAATGATCCTCCCAAACGGACTCTAAAAATTCTAAATTTTTTTTTAGGTGTAATTTCCCCTTAGGATTTATACATTTCAAGTTTAGATCACTAGTCGATATACCCCCTATACAATCAAGTAAAACAGCAAAAGATAATTTGTCGCCGCCTTTAGAAAGTTGCTTTTTTTTCCAAAATAAAAATTCTTCTACAGAAATGCAGAGCATTTATAAAAGCATTAACGTTTTGGCCCAAGCCTACCTTTACTAGAGTCAGAGTAGAAGCTTGATTTTTCACCATCTTGTGTAGAAATAAATAAACCTATTAGGAATATTGTTGGCACCCCTACAAATAAAAGGCTAGCTACAAATCCAAAGTTAGTTGTTTCCATTTAATTGGTAGTTCTATATAAGGTATTAAGACTATAGACATATAACTTGGAATAAAGTGGAAAAATAAACAAATTTTATAAACTGATTAACAGTATTAAACAATTTATCGCGGTAATTTTTTATTTTCACTAATTTTTTTTAGTTCTTCCAAATTTGAAGGCGGAGATTGTGGTTTTGTTAAAATTACGGCAGATGATTTTATCAATGTTTGACATGCAAGGCGCCAATTTTCTGGTCTATTTTTAAGTTTTTCTTCTTCAACAGATGTAAGAGGACTCAAAGAATTTTTATTTCCACCTTCAACTGAAATAAAACAAGTACTGCATTGTCCCGCTCCTCCACAATTTCCTAAAATACCTTTTAATCCATAAAGCTGTAAATTCTCTTTCATTACAAGTTCCCTTAAATTTTCACCCGGATTACATTGGACTTCTAAATCCTCACGAATAAATCTGATAGTTGCCATTTTTTTAGTTATTTTTCTTATTTTGGCGTTTTACTTTGAGAATTGTGACCAAAATATTAACAGTTTTTAGCCAAAAATTCCTTATAAATCAAGTCATGCTAATTGATTTACCCAATTTTTGCAAGAAAATAAATTTATTTACAAAAATCCCTCAAAGAC
This sequence comes from Prochlorococcus sp. HOT208_60m_808G21, assembly GCA_002026015.1. Lineage (GTDB taxonomy): Bacteria > Cyanobacteriota > Cyanobacteriia > PCC-6307 > Cyanobiaceae > Prochlorococcus_A. The sequence goes on from MWOY01000126.1 coordinate 52,499, forward strand.
TAAAAAACCCTTACTATCGTGATGTTTAGCTGTTCATACAGCATAGTTACTAGAAATTAACCGATGGGATTGCCTTGGTATCGAGTTCACACAGTAGTTATTAATGACCCAGGTCGACTACTCGCTGTGCATCTTATGCATACTGCATTATTAGCCGGCTGGGCCGGTTCAATGGCTCTTTATGAATTAGCCATTTTTGATCCTTCTGATGCCGTTCTCAATCCAATGTGGAGACAGGGGATGTACGTAATGCCTTTTATGGCAAGACTAGGTATCACAAGTAGTTGGAACGGATGGGATATTACAGGTGCTACTGGAGTTGATCCTGGATTCTGGAGTTTCGAAGGGGTTGCAGCAGCTCACATAGTATTTAGTGGTTTACTTATGTTGGCCTCTATTTGGCACTGGACTTACTGGGACTTAGATTTATGGGAAGATTCAAGAACTGGTGAGCCTGCTCTTGATTTACCAAGAATTTTCGGGATTCACCTTCTTTTAGCCGGACTTACTTGTTTTGGTTTTGGAGCTTTTCATTGCGCAAATGTTGGTATTTGGGTTTCTGACCCTTATGGCTTAACTGGTCATGTAGAACCTGTAGCTCCTTCCTGGGGAGTAGAAGGATTTAATCCCTTTAATCCGGGAGGTATTGTAGCGAATCATATTGCGGCAGGACTTATGGGTATTATTGGAGGTATTTTTCACATCACCAATAGACCTGGAGAAAGACTTTATAGAGCACTAAAACTTGGAAGTCTTGAGGGAGTCTTAGCTAGTGCTTTAGCCGCAGTATTATTTGTATCTTTCGTTGTTTCCGGAACGATGTGGTACGGTTCAGCAACAACCCCAGTCGAGCTTTTTGGTCCTACCAGATATCAATGGGATTCAGGCTATTTCAAAACTGAAATTAATAGAAGAGTACAAGCAGCTATTGATAATGGTGCCACTAAATCAGAAGCATATGCATCGATTCCAGAAAAACTAGCCTTCTACGATTATGTTGGGAATAGTCCAGCGAAAGGAGGACTTTTTAGAGTTGGAGCTCTTGTAAATGGTGATGGATTACCAACTGGTTGGCAAGGTCACATTGCTTTTCAAGACAAGGAAGGTAACGAATTAGAAGTTAGAAGAATTCCTAATTTCTTTGAAAACTTCCCTGTCATTCTTGAAGACAAAGAAGGTAATGTAAGGGCAGATATTCCATTTAGAAGAGCTGAAGCAAAGTATTCATTTGAACAGACTGGTATCACTGCAACTATCTATGGAGGAGACCTAGATGGACAAACATTTACAGATCCTGCAGTAGTTAAAAGATTAGCTAGAAAGGCTCAACTTGGAGAAGCCTTCAAGTTTGACAGAGAGACATATAAATCTGACGGTGTATTCCGAAGCTCACCAAGAGCATGGTTTACATATGCACATCTATGTTTCGGATTGCTATTCCTGTTTGGCCACTGGTGGCACGCTTCAAGAACTCTTTACAGAAATTCCTTTGCTGGTATTGATGCTGAGATTGGAGACCAAGTTGAATTTGGTTTATTCAAGAAACTTGGTGACGAAACCACAAGAAGAATCCCAGGAAGGGTTTAAACTAAACTTATTTACTTAATCTTATGGAAGCTTTTGCTTACGTTCTTATTCTAACTCTCGCAGTTGTTACCTTATTCTTTGCTGTCGCCTTTAGAGACCCCCCTAAATTCGATAGAAAATGAATTCAGTAAAAAACCTCTTTAACAAGAGGTTTTTTACTTTTCATAATTAAAATATTACCCTACTATTAGAGTTGTAGTGCAGCTTATTTCACCACATGCAGTGTCCAACTTGTCAAAACACAGATAGTAGAGTTTTGGAATCAAGATCTGCTGATAGTGGTAAAAGTGTTCGAAGAAGAAGAGAGTGCTTAAATTGCAGCTTTAGATTTACAACTTATGAAAGAGTAGAAACAATGCCAGTTTCAGTAATAAAGAAAGACGGTGGCAGAGAATTATTTGATAAACAAAAATTATTTACTGGAATATCAAGGGCATGCGAAAAAACTAACTTCAGTAGTGAGGCAATTATTAATTTCGTAGATGGAATTGAATCACAAATCGTTCAAGACTCTAATAAAGATATTAAATCTTCACAAATCGGAGAGTTAATACTTAAAAATCTTAGGAAAGAAAACGAAGTCGCCTATATAAGATACGCCTCAGTTTACAGAAAATTTAATGGGGTAAAAGATTTTATTTCAACTCTTGAATCTCTAAAGGGAAGTTCAAAAAACCAATTAGCTTCAATATCATAAAATTCAGCATCTTAAAGTGTAGAATACATAACACAAATGTTTTTGCTATTGGTTTGCAGGCTAATAGCATTCCTTTCTAACTACCTTAGGTAGTCTGCGATACAAAAAATGAACGAAAATTCTTCCCAAACCATTAAAGAACTTTCTGAGGATCAAGAAATTAAAAATTCGTCTGAGTTAGATAATGATTCAGCATCTCAAAATAAGGAAGATTTATCATTCGAGAAGAGCGATATACCTTCAGCAGATTCTTCCTCTAGCAGAAAAAATACGGATTTTGACAACGTAGGATTCACACAAGAAGAATTTGCATCACTTTTGGGTAAGTATGACTATAATTTCAAGCCTGGCGATCTAGTTAAAGGTACCGTTTTTGCTTTAGAGCCCAAAGGGGCAATGATAGATATAGGAGCAAAAACAGCTGCTTTTATGCCTGTTCAGGAGGTTTCGATAAATAGAGTTGAAGGACTTAATGATGTTTTACAACCTTCAGAAAGTAGAGAATTTTTCATAATGAGCGAAGAAAATGAAGATGGCCAATTAGCCCTCTCAATTAGAAGAATTGAATATCAAAGAGCATGGGAAAGGGTTAGACAACTCCAAAAAGAAGATGCAACTATATATTCTGAAGTTTTCGCAACAAATAGAGGAGGAGCTCTTGTCAGGGTAGAAGGCTTAAGAGGTTTTATTCCAGGCTCTCATATAAGTGCTCGAAAAATTAAAGATGACTTAGAAGGTGAATATTTGCCTTTAAAATTTCTTGAAGTTGATGAAGAGAGAAATAGATTAGTACTAAGCCATAGAAGAGCTTTGGTTGAGAAAAAAATGAACCGACTTGAGGTAGGCGAAGTTGTTGTTGGTTCTGTAAAAGGAATTAAACCTTATGGAGCCTTTATTGATATTGGTGGAGTTAGTGGTCTATTGCATATTTCTGAGATTAGTCATGAACATATTGAGACTCCTCATAATGTTTTAAATGTGAATGACCAAATGAAAGTTATGATAATTGACCTTGATTCGGAAAGGGGGCGAATTTCGTTATCTACTAAAGCACTTGAACCTGAACCAGGAGATATGCTAACTGACCCTCAAAAAGTTTTTAGCAAAGCTGAAGAAATGGCTGCGAAATATAAACAAATGTTATTTGAACAAACTGACGATAACGCAGAGATCTCCGCAGCTTCAGCTGAAACAGTATAACTTCACTTATTTATTTTGTGAACGAATATCTGCAATTAAGCCTCATTATTCTTGTACAAATATTTTTTAATTTACAATAATTGATTTGTAACGATAATTTAATTTAGGATATTCCCTAATTCCAAAATTATTTGTAAATGAGTGATTTTATTTTCACTTCAGAATCAGTAACTGAAGGTCATCCTGACAAGATATGTGATCAAATTAGTGACGCTGTTTTAGATGCTTTATTGACAGAAGATCCAGAAAGCAGAGTTGCATGCGAAACTGTTGTTAATACCGGTCTTTGCTTACTTACTGGAGAAATAACTTCAAAAGCAAAAGTCGATTATATAAAACTTGTTAGAAATGTAATTAAAGAAATTGGATATGAAGGCTATAGAGCAGGTGGTTTTGATGCAAATAGTTGTGCAGTTTTAGTAGCACTTGACGAGCAATCACCAGATATTTCTCAAGGAGTAAACGAAGCAGATGATGTTAACGATGATTTGGAAGATAATACAGGAGCTGGCGACCAAGGCATAATGTTCGGCTACGCCTGCGATGAGACCCCTGAATTAATGCCCTTACCGATTAGCTTAGCTCATAGATTAGCCATTCAACTTGCTAAGGTGAGGCATGAAAACGTTCTTAATTATCTACTCCCTGATGGTAAAACTCAAGTAAGCATTGATTACGAAAAAGGTTTACCAGTCTCTATTAATACAATCTTAATTTCAACTCAACATAATCCTGAGATAGATGGAATAACGAATGAAGAAGAAATTCGTCAAAGAATAAAAGAAGATTTATGGAAGCATGTTGTAATTCCTGCCACTGAAGATTTAAAAATCAAACCAAGCATTAGCCAAACAAGATTTCTAGTAAACCCCACGGGAAAATTTGTCGTAGGGGGGCCCCAAGGAGATGCGGGGCTAACTGGCAGAAAAATTATTGTAGATACTTATGGTGGATATGCAAGACACGGAGGAGGGGCATTTTCTGGTAAAGATCCCACAAAAGTAGATAGATCAGCTGCTTATGCAGCACGTTATGTAGCTAAAAGCATAGTTAAGGCGAAATTGGCAAAAAAAGCAGAAGTACAGTTAAGTTATGCAATTGGAGTAGCGAAACCAATTTCCATTCTCGTGGAAACTTTTGATACAGGTGTTATTTCACAAGCTAATTTGACTGAGCTAATTAAAGAGCACTTTGATTTAAGACCCGCAGCAATAATAAAAGAATTTAACTTAAGAAATCTACCCAAAAAAATGGGAGGCAAATTTTTTAGAAAGACTGCATCCTATGGACATTTTGGCAGAAGAGATCTTGAGCTTCCATGGGAAAATGTAGAAGAAAAAGCAGCCCAATTAGCAGAGGCTTCCAAGATTTTTTAATAAAATATTTTTTCTATGCCTGAAAATTTTTATGGAGGGTTAGATTTTGGAACCAGTGGTGCAAGAATATCAATAATTAATTTTCATAAGAAATTAGTATATTCAAATTCAGTTCCTTATTCATTCAGCTTTAAAAATCCAAATTCTTGGATCAATTCTTGTGAGAATCTCTTAGCTAGTTTACCCATTGAGGTGAAAATTAACCTTAAAAAATTGGCTATCTCGGGCACCTCTGGAACTTTAACAGCATCAAATTTGCAAGGAGAGTCGTTAGGAGAAGCAATACCTTATTACCAAGCATGTAGCGAAAATAAAATCCTTCTTGAATCACTAACTCCTGAAGAAGATTATCTGCGAACTCCATATAGTAGTCTTGCTAAAGCATTAAAATTAGTAGATAAATATGGGGAAAATATACTTTTACGACATCAATCTGATTGGATCACTGGTTGGTTATTAAAAGATTGGACTTATGGAGAAGAAGGTAATAATCTAAAACTTGGTTGGGATCTAAAAAAAGAATCATGGCCAAAAAGCTATCTCAATGCTTCATGGCAAAAATGCCTACCTCAAATAATAAAAAGTGGGGAAATAATTGGAGAAGTGAATTGTGATTTAGCAGAGAGATTTAACTTGAATAAGAAATTAATATTAATCTCAGGCACCACTGACTCTAATGCAAGTGTAATAGCTGCAGGTTTAGGTAAAGAAGATGGTCTCACAGTTTTAGGAACAACTCTTGTAGTTAAGAAAATTATTGATAACCCTATAAAAACACAAGGAATTACAAACCATAGAGTCAACGGCGATTGGATATGTGGAGGGGCATCAAACGCGGGATGTGGTATCTTATCTCAATTCTTCTCTGATTTAGAAATAAAGGAGCTCAGTCGACAAATAAATCCATCGAAAAACACTTCTTTAAATCTTTTGCCTCTTAATAGTAAAGGAGAGAGATTTCCTGTTAATAATTCTAATTTAGAGCCAATACTTGGTCCAAGGCCAGTAAGCGACTCACTTTATTTACATGCATTATTCGAGGGGCTAGCTAAAATCGAATTGAAAGGATGGGAAAAGCTAAGCGAACTAACAGGTTCACTTCCAAAAAAAATTATTACTATTGGTGGAGGTTCAAAAAACCCGCAGTGGAGAAAAATAAGAGAAAAAATTATTAATATACCCATAGTTTCATGCAAAAAAACCACTTCATTTGGTACTGCCTTGTTAGCGATTAATTCAAAATAAAAGTTTTTTAGAATATTTGATTAAGATATAAAATTTTTAATTAAAAGAGTTTCACAAACTACACATCTTAATTTAGAGTATATAGGTTAGAGCCGGGATAGCTCAGTTGGTAGAGCAGGCGACTGAAAATCGCCGTGTCCCCAGTTCAAATCTGGGTCCTGGCACCTTTAAACCCCGTCCTTGACAGGGTTTTAAATTTTTTAAGGATAGAATACAGATGTAGTACATTTGAGATCTCTGAGGAATAGCGCCTTTTAAATTGTTAGTTGATCTATATCCAAATTTCTTCTTTTCATTAAAAATTAATTACCTAATCTTTTCGAATTTCTTTTCGAATTTCTTATCAAATTCTATTTTAAAAACTTAAACGATAATTAATTTAAATTTTTTTAGAGTACCTGTCACTCGTTACCCAGTACATAATAATCAACCATGGCAATCCGAAACCTCCTCCGAAAAGGTTTATTAATAAAATCAACCCCTTATCAGGATGCTGTTGCATATGTGCCATATTGGAAGGCAAAAGAAATATCTGCAAAAGTAAAAAAACAACTAAAGAACCAAAAACTCCAAAACCTAGAATAGTTAGCAATTGGTCAAAAAATGAAAATTGACTTCCGACTATTACTCCAAAAGCAACAGATATAAATATTGAAAAAAAGAACTGACCTCTGACAACTTTCCAATAACCCTTAATTTTGCCATTTGCTTCAGCATTTTTTAGCAAAAAAGATCTACGCGTTTCATAATCAAATAATTCCTTAAAGAGTAATGATTTTTCATTCTTCTCTTTGTAATTATTTTCTTTAAATTTTTTCAGAATTAATTGATAGTAATTTTTATCATCTTTATCATTTTTTAACTTAATAAGTTTTAAGATAATTTCTTCAATATCTTCATTTTTTAAGAAGATAAATTCATCTTCTGAATATGAATAAATTGATTTAATAGGCACAGTATTTGTTAATAAAGAAAATAATTATTTTGTAATTGAAATATAAAATTTTTAAAAAGTCAAATTCATTAGTAGCTCTTTAAAAAATTAGTCTCAGATCATTTTTAAAGAAAGGTACTCTTCAAAAATGCGTTTAAATCCTTATCATTCATAAATCATATTTCTCCAATTAAAAATTTTTTGTTTAAATTTACTCCTCCTCTAAAATAAATGCATTAATTGAATTTAATGATCTCAAAAAGAATCTTCATTATTCTTTTTTTGACAATTGCTAATCCTTTATATGCAGTTGCTACAAAACTGACGGAAGAGAAAACATACTGCTTGAGATGGGCAGATAGATTCTTATCTATCAAAGATGGTGCAAATTACAGAGAAAATAAAATATCTTCTGCAAAGTTCCCAATGTATGTTGATCTTTGCTTAAAGCATTACGAAGAACTAAGAAATATGTATAAAAAAAAGAATCAAGGTGAGTTAAAAAATTACTAATTAAATCTGATGTGATAGAAAGTATCAAATGCACTTTAAAAATCTCATATTAATTACAACTGTGTTCACATATTTTCGTACACAATATTCAAATCTTAAATATCCTGCTATAACTAAATACTAACTCCTTAAAAACCTAATTCAAATCTGGGTCCTGGTACCTTTAAAACCTTCTCCTTGACAGGGCTTTATACTTTCAAAGCATTGAGGACTCGTTATTTTTCGTATTTTTCATAAATTAAAATTTTTAGTTTTCGACTCTGCAGACTTGACCAATAACACCCAAAATCAGTTTATCTCCATTTGGATCTTCCCAATTAGCTAAATCATTGAAATTACTATTTGCTTCATCTATTGAGACATCAACATCTCTAAATGATTTTTCAAAACAATTTATATCCATTGTATAGAGAATATCCTTAGTAATTTCACTTTTTGTTTTTGGAATAAATTTACTCAATACTCTTACAGAACCATCCTCATTCCTATTTATACTTTGCCTATCCCATAACTGCTCTCCGTATTCACTTTTAGGGACTCCAACCCATTCATGAGGCAAAGCTTCTGATTTTTTTTATTGAAATACAAAAGAAAACGATAATCGAAAGGACTAAATGAATGATATTTCTAAAATACATTGAATTTACTTTATTTTTATAATTAATCATGGCTACTTATGAAATACAAAAATTTTTATTAGAAGGAAATATAAGAATAAAAATTTGTAAAAATTTTTATTGATTAGTATTTCTATTATAGATAGAATCAAACATTAAATTAAGAATTTACTTCCAATAAATTTATTAGAAAAATAATGAATAAAATACAGAAATTTCTCTCAGTAGTTTTTTTTATAGCAATATTTGTAGTGTTGATTTATTTAATCCAAAATTATGGGATTGAACCTCTAAGGAACAAAATAGAAAGTATGGGGATTTGGGCTCCTTTTGGAATATTCATACTCAGAGGAGTAAGTATTATTTTACCTGCCCTTCCAAGTTCAGCTTATTCTCTGCTAGCGGGTTCATTACTAGGATTTCAAAAAGGTTACATGACAATAATCTTTTCTGATATCGTTTTTTGCCAAGCTGCTTTCTTTATCGCAAGAAATTATGGTCGGGTTCCTGTACGTAATTTAGTAGGCCCGAAAGCAATGCAAAAGATTGAAAGTTTTAATCAAAACCAGCTAGAAGAAAATTTCTTTCTTATGACAGGTTTACTAATGACTGGCCTTTTTGATTTTCTAAGCTATGCAATTGGTATTGGAGGAACTCGCTGGAAAATATTTACACCTGCATTATTAATAAGTCTTCTAATCAGTGACTCTATACTAGTAGCAGTAGGCGCTGGAGTTAGCCAGGGAGCAGGATTATTTCTAGGGATTGCTCTACTGGGAATGTTTGCTTTAGCGACTATTTCAGGATTGGCAAAAAATAAAATGCCTAAATAACAAAACAATTGATAATTCTGTAATCAAATAAGAAAGATATGACATTTTCGCAAACAATAACTATATATATATTGATTCATGCAAGAATAGAAATCGATTAATTTTTAAAGTTATTAGATGACTCCATTTAGACCAACTTCATATGATCGCCCTGGAGAACAAATATCAACTACTCCTTCTGGATTAAAAGTAACTTCTGCAAAGAGATTAATGGTGGATTCAATGGTAAGAATGATACAAAAAGCAGAAAATCATTCCGTAGAAGATAAACTTGAAGAAGAATCTAACAATAATTAATCAATTCATTGATAAAAGTATAGGAGAGTGGAAATCTATTAGAAGTACTCACACTTTAGCTTTTCAGGAATTTGAAAACTCAACTAGTAAAATATTTATAAAACATATCAACAAAAAAAATAAAAAAGTCGTTGAAATTTTTAAAAATTATAAATTCAGTTTAAACCTCGAGAGCATAGCCATTTCTATAAACTGGCAAGCTATTAGTGATTGGGATAATGATGATATCAGTGAGGAAGATGAAACTATTCTGATTTTTTTACCCAAAGATGAAAATTCAGGAATTGTTTTAAGAAATAAAGGCTATACAGAATCATTTATTTCATCATCCAATTATTTTGTTGATGAACAAAATAATTTACACATTAAAACTATTTATAAATCAACAGTTTCCGAAGAAAGAATTTCCTTTTTATCCACTCATGTAAGATCCAGATTTTCTACTATTAGAAATCTGGAAAATAACTCAGTTATACAGACTTCACATACTTCAGAGATAAGAAATTTAGCTAGTTTAAAAGATTAATTATCCTTTCAAATTGAAACTCTGTTTCAGATATTAATTTAGGAAGAAAGCCTTTTTTTCCGGGCATATTATTAACTGTTGAATTCAAATCAGAGATAGTTGCATCTCGCATTAATTGAAAAACCCTTCTTGCATTTCTTAAGGGTACCCCAAGAGCAAGATAAGTATTTTTAAGATCCTTCAAACAACTTTTTTCTAAAACTGATTCGTCATTAGAAATTAAAAGATAAGCAACAATCCTTAGGATTATTTCTCCATCTCTTAAACAGACGGACATCTTATTAGTTGTATTTAAAGATATTTTTGAATTAAGTGAATCTTGATTTTCACAAATCATTGCTGTTACAGCGTCTGCCGCGATTGCATGTGAATTATTAGTTATTGAGGTTATTGCATCTAATCTTGAGTTTGCACTATTAATAAATTCTTTTATATTGCTTAAATCATTTAATTTCTTATCGGCTGAAAATAGTTGATTATTCTTTGAAACTGACATTCCTGAAGTAAAAATTTAAATACCGTTCTTAAGAATAATACAAAGCTAGTAAAAACAATACAATTTCAAACTTAACGCAACGCTTCTTAATTAATAACTTCATTCCAAAGTGATAGTTGAAATAATTCAAATAAAAAATTTTTTTCCGCTAATATAAAATTATATTTTTAGTAAAGTTTTGGATCAACAAGATTTAAAATTATCAAAGAAACTTATTTCCTCATATAAAAAGAGATTGGAAAAAGAAATTTTAGACAGAAGTATGAAATTAAAGATGCCTCAAAATAAATTTGAAGAAATAATTAATAACAATAATGAACTTATAAATTTAAAAAAAGCGTTAGAAGATCTAGAAACGGAATCTGAATCTCATAGTAAAGTCTGATTTTTGAAAAACCCTTCTAAAAGTGCCTCAAAACAACAATTTCCTTTTTAAGTCCCTAAACAATCAACAACTTCAAGCAGTAAAACATGTTTATGGACCACTATTAGTTGTAGCAGGTGCAGGTAGCGGAAAAACTAAGGCTCTTACTCACAGAATTGCAAACCTTATTGAGGGTAACTCTATAGATCCCTACAACATTCTCGCGGTCACTTTCACTAACAAAGCTGCTAAAGAAATGAAAGCAAGATTAGAGGTTCTTCTAGCCCAAGAATTAGCTTTTAATCAATTTGGTCAGCCTTGGACAACTCTCAAAGAAATTGATCAAAATCAATTAAGAACAAACGTTCACCAAGAGAGGCTTCAGAACCTTTGGATCGGTACTTTCCATTCCTTATTTTCAAGACTTCTGAGATACGATATTGAAAAATATAATGATCCAGAAGGCCTAAAATGGACAAGACAATTTTCAATATATGATGAAACAGATTCTCAAACATTAGTAAAAGAAATTATCAGTCAAGATATGAATCTTGACCCAAAAAGATATGATCCCAAAAAGATTAAAAGATTAATAAGTAATGCTAAAAATCAATGCTTAACTTCTAACGATCTTTTAGAAAAAGCAGATAATAATTTTGATAAAACAGTTGCAGAAGCCTACAAGAGATATAGGATTGCGCTCTCAAAAAATAATTCTTTAGACTTTGATGATCTTCTACTTTTGCCTGTTTTCTTATTGAGGCAAAATGATATTGTAAGAGATTACTGGCACAAAAGATTTAAACATATTTTAGTTGACGAATATCAAGATACAAATAGAACACAATATGAACTTATAAAATTAATTACGGCTGGAAATACTGAACCAAAAAAATTCTTCAATTGGGAAGATCGGTCAATTTTTGTAGTTGGAGATGCTGATCAAAGTATTTATAGTTTCAGAGCAGCTGACTTCAGAATTTTAATTGGTTTTCAAGAAGATTTTAAAACTTCAATCAATGACGAGACAAAATCATCTTTAATTAAATTAGAAGAAAATTATAGGTCATCTTCCAATATCCTTGATGCTGCAAACTCACTAATTGAAAACAACTCTGAAAGAATTGACAAAGTTTTAAAGGCTACTAAAGAAAAAGGGGAACTTTTAACATTACTCAGCTGTGATGATGAAATTTCCGAGGCAGAAGCAATTACCAATAAAATAAAATCACTCAATAACTATAATCAAAACCCAATTTGGAAAAATTTTGCAATTTTATATCGAACAAGAGCTCAGTCGAGAGTACTAGAAGAATCTCTTGTAAGGTGGCGCATTCCTTATACAATTTTTGGAGGATTGCGTTTTTATGATAGAAGAGAAATTAAAGATGCAATAGCATATTTGAAAGTTCTGGTTAATTCTTCAGATAACGTTAGTCTTTTACGAATCATAAATGTTCCTAGAAGAGGGATTGGTAAGACTACTATTCAAAAACTTAATGAACTATCTAATAGGTTAAATATCCCATTATGGGAGGTTCTTAATGATAAGCAAAGTCTTGAAGAAACAATAGGCCGATCATCAAAAGGAATTAATAAATTTACTGAAATCATGAATGATCTACTGTGTTATCTAGAAAATTCGGGTCCCGCTCAACTACTACAACTTATATTAGAAAAAAGTGGTTATTTAAGTGACTTGCTCTCTAGTGGGACTGAAGAATCTGAAGATAGAAGAAATAATTTACAAGAACTAATTAATGCAGCTACTCAATATGAAGAAGAAACAGAAAGTGGAGATGTGGAAGGATTTCTTTCTACAGCAGCCTTAACAACTGATAATGATACGAAGAAAAATAATCCTAACTCTGTAACTCTCATGACTCTGCATAATAGTAAAGGTTTAGAATTTCAAAATGTTTTTATCACTGGGCTAGAACAAGGTCTCTTCCCTAGCCATAGATCAATAGATACTCCCTCACTTCTTGAAGAGGAAAGAAGATTATGCTATGTAGGTATTACTAGAGCTAAAGAAAGAGTTTTCTTAAGTCATGCCAGAGAAAGAAGATTATGGGGTGGCATGCGTGAAGCAACAATTCCTTCAATATTTCTTTCGGAAATACCTGAAGATTTAATGGATGGAGAATTACCACAAACTGGTGGTGCTTCAATTAGAAGAGATTGGCATCTTGATCGTTTAACTAGAGTTGATCGAAACAATCCAAATGAATTTGTTAACAAACCAATAAATGCAGTAAGGAAATTATATTCAGGTCCCACTAAAGGGAAAAGCTGGATAGTTGGAGATATGCTAATTCACTCAAAGTTTGGGAAAGGTGAAATCATACATATTTTTGGGAGTGGGGAAAAAATATCTTTAGCAGTAAAATTTGGTGATAAAGGAAGTAAAATTCTTGATCCCAGATTAGCTCCAATTCGTTATGTAAGTTAAAACTCATGAACGATATCTCTGATTACATCCAAGGAGAATTAATCAAAACTCCATTTAATCTATATAACCTAATTGCTAAATACATAGAATCTAATAACAATACTAAAGTAGCTTTTGTTGGCGGTTATTTAAGAGATTTATTAATTAGTAAATTCCACAAAAAATCGTTTTCTAAACCTGTAGATATTGATCTTGTTATTGAAGGATCCTCTATTTCTCTTGCAAAATTTATAAAAAAAAATATTGTTAATGTAGATTTATGTTTAATCAAGGAATTTAATTTATATAACACTGTAGAAATAAATATTAATGACTATAAAATTGATATTGCTTCTGCAAGAAAAGAAATTTATTCTGCTCCAGGCTTAAATCCCACAGTAAATAAAAGTACTATTGAGGAGGATCTTAAGAGAAGAGATTTCACTATTAATTCAATAGCCTTCGAGGTCTCGACAAGGAAAATCTATGATCTTTATGGTGGAATTTCTGATATAAAAAGTAAAAGATTGAACTTACTTCACAGTAATAGTATTTCAGATGATCCAAGTAGATTAATTAGATGTGCAAAATATGCTTCAAGGTTAGATTTCAATATTTCAAATAATTCCCTCAAACAATCTCAAGAAACAGTTAGACAATGGCCATGGAAAAGTTCAGAAACTCATCAAAAAAAGATTCACCCTCCTGCACTAGGCATTCGAATAAGGATGGAACTAGCTGAAATATGCAAACACGATAATTTGACTAATGTGATTTCGATAATTCAAAAATGGGAAATTATCTCAATCTTAAATGAAAATATTAAAGTCGATAAAAGATTTTTAAGAGGACTAAATTGGATTAAGAAGTTAAAGGGAAATCATATGCTTTACTTATTAAAAGATGCAGAAGATTTAGAAAAAGCATGTCAAAGATTTTTGGTAAATAATAGTGAGATAAAAATATTAGAAGATTATATAAATACCAAAAAGATATTAAATACAAACCAAAAAAAATTCAATCATTTTTCTCCATCAAGTTGGACAGAATTTATTGAGGACAGAAACCTTAATGATGAGACAGTCAAATTATTAATTTGTGATGGAGGACCATACTGGCGCAAATTGTTTAAGTGGTTATTTATTTACAAATTCATAAAATCAAAAAAAGATGGAGAAACATTAAAAAAAGAAGGATGGAAACCAGGGAAGGAGATGGGAAAGGAAATAAAAAGATTAAGATATTTGGAAATTGACAAATTAAACATAAATTAATTACATTTTTACAACCTCTCCCACCTTATACCATTTATCCTTTAGAACATTTTCATATTTACGATTGCAACTAATCAACAAGGGTCCACATGTTTGAGGATCTAATAGTAATGATATTCTCTCGTTAAAAGTCTCTTGATCTAATGAATTTTCGTTTAAAAAATTAATTATTCTTTTTTGCCTATTTACTTTATAAATTTTATCAAAAATTTCTTTATTAGATTTAAAGAAAGTACTTTTAACATCTTTTCTTATTAAATCGAATACTCCAGGATAAGCTTTAAATGCAAATAAATCTAATAAAACTTTGAGTGGCTCAAGATTATTGCTTTTCCTATATAAATTAGATGATTCAACCATTTCTTTAAGATGTCCAATAAATCCATATCCAGTAATGTCAGTCGCAGCATTGACTAATGATTCTTTAAACTGATTTTGAAAAAGATAAATTTCATCAATCAAATATTGCTGACTCTTTACCAAATTATTAATTACTTCAGAAGAACTACCCAGCATATTAATATTTTGCATTTGACCGGCAAAGTAAATCCCAACGCCCAGAGGTCTAGACATCATGAGAATATCTCCAATATTCATTCCAGATTTAAGCCATGGTTTTGCTCCATTTTTTAAAATACCTTGAACTGTTAAAGAAATATCTATTCCTAATGAATAAGGTTTATTTACTAAACTTCTTGCCTCGAAAGTATGGCCTCCAAGTAATTCACCTCCATGATTCTCAACTGTTGATTTTATACCTCGAAGTGATTGAGAAAAAAGGTAACTCTGAAATTCCCTTTCAACTTTTGGTAATGAAATTAAAGCCTGCGCGGATGAAAGTTTTGCTCCGCATGCCCACAAATCTGAGCAAGCATGCAAAGTAGTAATTTTTGCATTAAGCCAAGGATCACTTACCAAAGCAGGAAATCCATCTACACTTTGCAAGATAATATCTTGACCATTTTGATATATCTCAACTGAATCTTCAGGTGATGAGGCAAAAGAATTTAAATTAGAATTTATTAATGATTTATTCAAAACAAACTGAGGAATTTTAGCTGCACACCCTCTGCAATCATTCAATGAAATATTTTTTTCACTACTTTTCATAATTAGCCTTTTTGATCTGAACTTTTTAATAAAGTTGAGATCAATTTTATGCTTTAAAATCCAAAAAATAAAAGCAGGGCCGAAAACAAAATTACGATAAATAGCAAAAGCCTTTGGATGATGGCTTGGAAATATATTTACTATTTGCAATCCGATCTTTTGAGGAAACCACTTTTTTAATGATCTCCCTTCTATATCTTTTTTTAGATTTTGTACTAATGTATTTACAACTTTTATTGCAAAAACTCCCGATGCTGGTCTTTTTGCTGAACCTACAACTGCGCAATCCCCGACAGCAAAGATTCCAGAGAGACTTTTTATCTTTAAATTCTGATTTGTAATTATTCTGCCATAAGAATCCGAATCTAATAATTTTTTTTGTGCCCATAACGGAGATGTATTTCCAGTACATAAAAGAATCTTGCCATAATCAAAATTAAGTTTTTCAACTAAATCAATATTGGAATTCTGTAAACTTTTTAGAATTGCATTATTGATTTTTCTTGAATCACATAATAGTTTTAAAGGTCTATCTCCCCATCTTTTTCTCAAAGCATAAGATACTTCAATTGCAGCAAGGCCACTCCCAACAATTACAAATGGAAGTTCATGAACAGAATCAAAAATGTCCTCTTTTAGTATTGAGTCATAAGCCCTTAAAAAAGGTTTAATTGAAAAAGCATTTCGATTTTTAACTAGTGATTCAAATTCTTTTGGAATTATTGTTTGACTTCCATAATTAAGCACCAACTTTGAATAATTAACTGAAGGTCTATTACTTAAAACAACTTTCTTTAAATTGAAATCAATATCCTTTACTTCTTCTTCTATAAAAGATACTTTTGCATTTTTTGCTAAAGATTTTATGTCAATTAAACTATCTTCTAAAGTGATTGATTTTGAAATCACCGATGGGAATATCGCCGAATAAACCAAATGAGAATCTCTAGATATAATTGAAACAGGAATTTCTGGCATTAATTTAGGAAACATTAACCATTTCCTCAATAAAGAAACATTTGAGTGTCCTCCTCCAATTAGTACCAGATGATTAAAAGTCATTTACATCATTATGAATAAAGAACATTTATTACCAATTGAAAAATCAAGATTAGGAGTGATTGGTGGAAGTGGATTTTATTCAATGGATCAAATAGAGTACTTAAGAGAAATAGAAATCAATACTCCCTATGGTAAACCTTCTGATTCAATAAAAGTATATAATCTTGGAAACCTTGAGATAGCATTCATTCCTAGACATGGCAGAACACATAGTTTAAATCCTTCTGAAATCCCTTACAAAGCTAATATTTGGGCTCTAAGATCAATAGGAGTAAGATGGATTATTGCTCCATCAGCAGTTGGTTCATTACAAGAACAGATAAGACCTCTCGATATAGTGGTTCCAGATCAATTTATAGACCGGACAAAAAATAGACCTGCAACCTTCTTTAACGAGGGAGCTGTTGCTCACGTAACTATGGGAGATCCCTTCTGCACAAATTTATCACGTATATTAAGTGAAATTGGAGAAAAAAATATTCCTGGGGGTAGACAATTGCATAGAGGGGGTACCTATCTAGCAATGGAAGGTCCCGCTTTCTCAACTAGAGCAGAATCTAATTTATATAGGAGTTGGGGATGTTCAATAATTGGAATGACGAACCATACAGAAGCAAGATTAGCTAAAGAAGCTGAGATAGCTTACTCCTCTCTATCTATGGTTACTGATTATGATTGCTGGCATCAAACTCATCAAGAAGTTTCTGTAGAGATGGTTTTGGATAATCTTAGATCAAATACTGAAGTGGCTAATAAAATAATATTTGAAGTAGCTAAATTAATTGAAAAAGAAAGACCAAAAAGTAAGTCTCATTTTTCATTAAAAGATGGATTGATAACCCAAAAAGAAAATATCCCAAGCTCCACAAAAGAGAAACTAAGGATATTTACTGATTCTTATTAGGCTTATTTGATATAAGTGATTATCAGGTCAAGGTAAGGAATTGTTAGCCTCCAGCTCCAACGCCTTGGTATGAACCATAGAAGAAAATTCCTAATACGAAGATAACTGCAATTCCGCCTGCTGTAGCAACAAGCCATAGAGGAAGAGTTCCTTCAGTCCATCTTCTTTCCCATGCAACAGCTGGTCTACCGTCGGGAAGTCTATCTGGAATTCTTCCATCAGGTCCTTTTAATTTACTCATGATTTTAATTTAATTGAAAAAGTAACTGGAAAATAAAATTCCCAATACAAAAACTGATAATAAGCCTAAATAAAGGCTTGTACGATTAAGTTCAACTGGAACTTTGTTAGGATTTTCGTTTACTTGCATGATAGTTAAATTTATCGGGCTACGAATTGCATAGCAGCAATAGAACCTAAAAAGAATACTGATGGGATAGCTAGAGCGTGAACTGCTAGCCAACGGACAGTAAATATAGGATAAACGCGGACTTCCGCAGCCTGCATTGGAGCTTGAGAATTAGTCATTGTTATTTTGTTCTTAAATCTAGTTGAGATTTAGCTTCATATCTTTGTGTTACGACAGGTGCTTTAGATTCAGATGATTGGAAATAACTATCTGGACGAGGAGTTCCGAAAGCATCGTAGGCTAAGCCTGTATATACAAATAAGAAGCCTGCTATAAAGATAGCTGGTAATGTTACTGCATGAATAATCCAGTATCTAATACTGGTGATTATTTCAAAGAATGGGCGTTCACCCGTTGAACCTGCGGCCATAATCACAAATGTTTACCCTATGATCTTACAGTGTAAAATCATAAGTTCGCGAAGAAATTAACAGGTTGGTTACAGACAGTTGCTAAATCTTTCAAAAATTAATTTTTTTTTTACTATTAACTCAAGTTATTTAAAGTTAGCTATTCCATTTAAGAATATAACCACGCTCTCCAAGTACAAATCCTTTTTGATTGTCTAAGGCCTCCTTATCAAGAAAAACTATTTTAATGTAGTTTGTTGGCAATTCAGAAGCAATCGGATCTTTATTCCAAGTTTTACCTTGATCTTTACTTACTATTAAAGTTCCATTACCCCCTCCAGCCCATATATCACCATTTGGATCCCATCCCATGTCTAAATAATTGTATCCATTAAGAATTGGTATAACAGGCTTTGACCAATTTTCTAGATCATTAGTATCTTCATTAAATCTAATTTCTGCTCCTCTAGAAAGCATCCATAAACTTCCTTCTGGATTAAAACCAATACTTTGAACTCTTTTGCTACTGGCTCTTTGATGAGCAATCCATGCATCACTATCCTTTTCCAAAGTAGAAAAGAAATTACCTAGACTACTTACACTGACATAATCTCCTTTGTTAGTTCTTCTTAAATCTCTTACACCTCCAGAACCAGATGCATCTATAACTTTTGCATTCCATGATTCACCACTGTCTGATGTTTCATAAATAGCACCTGCTGTGGTAGCCAATTCTGCAACACCAGCATCGACAGTTGTTATTAGAAATGGTTGGCCTGGTAATTTGTTACCTAGAGATAAACGTGTCCAATTCTTTCCTGCATCAAGTGTATGCATAACTAATGAAGGCTGACCTATTAACCATCCCTCTCCTCCTTTAAAATCTATATCTAGGAGACGAAAGTTCTCTTCACTTGGTAAATCTAAATTTCTTTTTTCCCAAGTTTCTCCTCCATCATTAGATTCCATAATAAGTCTATTAGAACCTACTAAAAATCCATTTTTATCATCTACAAAATCAACATCTAAAGCATTAGCTTGGTCCTCAAACTGAATTGTTTTCCACGGGCTGCTATCACTCATCTTTACTCCTGTAGATGAACAACTGCTCAATACAAAACAAAGAAGAACTGATAAAAGAAGATTGGGAATACTAGTAATAATTTTTTTCATTTGTATATATTAATGCAAAGAGTACAAAGAAAGGAACATAGCAGCAGCGAACGCCAGACCTCCAAAAATCAATATGTTTTTTTGCCCAGGAGGTAAACTATTAAAACCAAACCCATAAACTAAATTTTCTTCAAAACCACTAGGTTTAGATTTAGGGCCTATATCCTTATAAAAATTCTTACCAGCTCTACAAACAGGGCAAGCGAAGGTATTCCCATCTAACTCTGAAAAAGGAGTGTTTTTAGGTATATTTAATTTTTTATTTCCTTCAGAAGGATCATAAATGTATCCACAACTTCTACATTCGAATCTATTTTGTTCTAAATTAAGTACAGGTTGTTCAACATTTACTCCTGAGGAGTTTTCAGAAAGTTTTTCCTTCTCAAAGTCTTCGACTATTTTGTTTTCCTCAGAGGCTGGTTGAATGTTTTCACTCACGGTTTATTATTGTTCTTTAAGAACTTTAAAAGATTTTGCTTAATTAAGCGACTTTTATTCAAAATTAATTTTTAAGATGTTTTTATTAACTGGCTATGAATATTTTTTAGGTTTCCTTTTAATTGCCGCAGCTGTACCAGTATTAGCTCTTGTTACTAATCTCATCGTTGCCCCAAAGGGCAGAACAGGGGAAAGAAAACTCACATATGAATCTGGAATGGAGCCTATAGGGGGAGCATGGATTCAATTTAATATTCGTTATTACATGTTTGCCTTGGTTTTCGTTATATTTGATGTTGAGACAGTATTCCTTTATCCTTGGGCTGTTGCCTTCAATAGATTAGGCTTATTAGCTTTTATTGAGGCATTAATTTTCATCGCAATACTTGTTATTGCTCTGGCATACGCATGGAGAAAAGGTGCTTTAGAATGGAGTTAAAAAATTGAATCCACAATTATCCCCAAAAGCAATAAGAGAAATCCGAGAAGGAACATGCAATCCTCTTGGCGCGCCCCAAGTTACTACGGATTTAAGCGAAAATATTATATTGACAAGTTTAGACGATCTACATAATTGGGCTAGGTTAAGCAGTTTATGGCCCCTCCTTTATGGAACAGCTTGTTGTTTTATAGAATTTGCTGCCTTAATTGGATCAAGATTTGATTTTGATAGATTTGGATTAGTACCTAGAAGCTCGCCACGGCAAGCAGATTTATTAATAGTTGCAGGGACGGTAACAATGAAGATGGCACCCGCGCTTGTAAGACTTTATGAACAGATGCCTGAACCAAAGTATGTTATCGCCATGGGTGCTTGCACAATCACAGGTGGGATGTTCAGCGCTGATTCTACAACTGCTGTAAGAGGCGTTGATAAGTTGATACCAGTTGATTTATACCTTCCAGGATGTCCACCAAGACCAGAAGCAATTTTTGATGCTGTAATTAAGTTAAGAAAAAAAGTTGGTAATGAATCAATTTTAGAGCGCACAAAAACAGAACAAACTCACAGATACATAACATCTGATCACGAAATGAATCTCGTTTTCTCAGAAAATACAGGTGAATATCTAAACAAAACCTCAGCTAAAGTAATACCCCCCTCCAAAAAAGAAAAAATAACCGAATTACCTGAAAATAACGAAAAAACTGAAATTATTAATTCTGTAGAAGATTAATGGAAAAAGACGGTTTAGCCAAATCCTCAGATACTTCAATAGAAAAAGAAGGGTTTATAAGTCAATCTTTGTCTAAAGATGGAATTCCAAATCAATCTTTATCTGATGATCACATAGGAATTGAAATCATTTCTGTGGAACCTAACAAATTATATGAAGCAGTATCTGCCTTGAAAAGTTACGGTTTCAACTATCTCCAATGTCAAGGAGGATATGATGAGGGACCAGGCAAAAATCTTGTTAGTTTTTACCATTTTATAACTGTTGATGATTTACAAAAAATTGAAAAAATTAAAGAAGTCAGATTAAAAGTTTTCTTAAAACGAGATTCTGATTTATCAATCCCTAGTTTGTATAAAATTTTCAAAGGAAGTGATTGGCAAGAAAGAGAAACTTTTGATATGTACGGAATAAATTTTATTGATCATCCCAATCCTAAAAGATTATTAATGCCTGAAGATTGGAGAGGCTGGCCATTACGAAAAGATTATATTCAGCCAGATTTCTATGAACTTCAAGATGCTTATTAATTTAATTTTTTTAATTTGCGGTAAATAAACATAACTGCTCTTGCTAGTCTCCTTGGATCATGTCTAAGGGTTGGAGTTATTCTTTTTGAATATAATGGTGCTTGCAAAACATAATAACCCTCAGATAATAATTTTTCTTTATTGCATTGGACAGGCTCTGCCCCTCTACTTTCGTAATAATCTACTAATGGAGACTTTTCAAATTGAATCTGAGATAAAATTGAGTTAAAAATTCGAGCATTAACTCCAAAATTTGATAGTTGTTTTTCTATTGCTTTGATATGTTGATAGACATCAAGCCCATCTGTTTCTCCAGGCTGTGTCATCAAATTACTAATATAGATTTTAGGAGCATTACTTTGCAATAAGGCATCCACAATCTCTGGTACTAACAGATTAGGCAATAAAGAGGTGTATAGACTTCCTGGACCAAGAACAATTAAATCAGCTTCTTTTATAGATTCAAGAGCACTCGGAAGAGCTGAAGGATTTTCTGGTAGGTAACCAATCCTCGAAATTAATTTTTTCGATTTACTGATCTTGCTTTCACCAAAAATTTTTTCACCATCTTCTAATTCGGCCCATAACATAACATCAATATTTGTTGCAGGTAAAACTTGACCCTGTACCGCCAAAACCTTACTAGATGCTTGAACTGCTTTTTCTAAACTGCCTGTAATTGTTGTTAAAGCTGACAAGAATAGATTTCCAAAACTATGACCTTCAAGACCACTTCCTCCTGAAAATCTGTACTGAAATAATCTAGTTAAAGTAGGTTCTTCGTTTGATAAGGCTGCCAAACAATTTCTAATATCTCCTGGAGGTTGTACACCTAATTGTTTTCTGAGAATTCCACTACTTCCACCATCATCGGATACAGTTACGATTGCTGTAATATTACTACTGTAATTTTTTAAGCCTTTCAGTAAAGTAGATAAGCCTGTACCTCCACCAATAGCAACAACATTTGGGCCTCTGTTTAACTTACTTTTGACTCTTAATGCATCAATTAAAAATGTATCTTTTTCTGGCACAAGCGCTTTTTGAATAGAATTAATACTTCTATTTTGTCCAATCCCTATTAATAGTATTCCAATAACAAAAATCAATGGTCCCATCAATGACACCGGCAAAATACTAGTTAAACTTGTGATTACCGAAAAAAATATTTCAATCAGCCAATAGAACGGTTTTAAATTTGTCCAAATTGCCAAGCCCAATAATGTAGTCAAAAAACCTACCGCAGATGTAAACATCCATCTTTTTATTACCAATCCAGGCAAAAGCCAACTCAAAATTCTTAAGATTTTCTTCAACAAGTCAAAATTAGACTTTTTAAAATTTTTGTAGTATCTTTTTACCCTTTTTTTACGCTTATTCATTAAAAAACCTCTTGAAATATTTCCT
Source organism: Prochlorococcus sp. HOT208_60m_808G21 (assembly GCA_002026015.1). Taxonomy (GTDB): domain Bacteria; phylum Cyanobacteriota; class Cyanobacteriia; order PCC-6307; family Cyanobiaceae; genus Prochlorococcus_A. The sequence continues at coordinate 75,450 of MWOY01000126.1, forward strand.
CAAATTTAAAAACTATTTAGAATCATTATAAATCAAATTCATACATCCTTTTTTTATTTCTAAAAATAGGCAAAATGAAATACATAGATGCTCTTTATATAAGTTTTGAAAAAATCAAAACATGCAGTTGAAACAAAAAACCTCTCAATAAGCTGGGGAGAAGCTAATGTGCTTAATCAAATAAATTTTGAACTGAATGATGGAGAGAAATTAGCTATAGTTGGCCCCTCAGGCTCTGGTAAATCAACCATATTAAAAATATTAGCAGGGCTCATTTTACCTACCAAAGGAGAATTAAGAATATTTGGTGAGAAGCAAACATATTTGAGATTAGATCAAAATAATCCTCCTGATGTAAGACTAGTTTTTCAGAACCCAGCTTTATTGGGTTCTTTAACTATTGAAGAAAATGTAGGTTTTCTACTTAAGAGAAATAAAAACCTATCTAAAAAGTTAATTCATGAAATAGTATGTGAATGTCTATCTGAGGTAGGATTATTTAATATTGAGAATAAACTTCCAAATGAATTAAGCGGAGGCATGCAAAAAAGAGTTAGTTTCGCTAGAGCATTAATTACTGATCAAACTCTCAATGCAAAGTCTAAACCTTTATTACTTTTTGATGAACCAACTGCAGGGCTTGATCCAATTGCCTCATCAAGAATTGAAGATTTAATTAATAAGACAAATGATAAAGCTAGCGGATCATCTATTGTAGTTAGCCATGTTCTTAGTACTATAGAAAGGACTTCAGATAAAGTTTTAATGCTTTATGGAGGTAAATTTAGATGGGCAGGTTCGATTGATGAATTTAAAAAGAGTAAGGACCCTTATGTATTTCAATTTAGGAATGGAAAACTAGATGGCCCAATGCAACCAAAAGACATTTAGAAATTATGCGTAGAAGCTTACGAGATTCGATAGTAGGTTTCTCCTTATTAGGGGGAATTTTAATATTCACATTTTTTTCTTTTTGGCTAAGAGGGGTGAGATTATCTTCAAAAAATTGGTACCTCTTTGCTGAATTCAATAACGCAAGCGGTTTATCAAAAAAATCTCCAGTTACTTACAGAGGAATCTTAGTTGGATCGATAGAAGATATCTTGTTCACGAATGAATCAATTAAAGCAAAAATAGTTTTAAATAATCCTGAAATTATTCTTCCTAGGCCAGCATTTGCAAGGGTAGTTACAAATTCTTTCCTAGGAGGAGATGTACAAGTTGCTTTAGAAACTAGTGACAAGACAATTCCTAAAAACATTGCAAAACCTATATCCGAAAAATGCGATACCAAATTAATTATTTGTCAGGGAGACACTATCACAGGTAAACAACTATCCAGTCTCTCGAATATAACTAATAGAATAAGTCAACTTTTAAAAGATACAAATCAAGAAAACTTAATTGAAAATATCGTTAACTCTATTGACCAATTTGACAGAACACAAGAAAATCTTGATGAATTAATTTATTTATCGAAACAAGAACTACAGAGAGTTGAACCTCTTATAAAAGAAATTACAATTGCTGCTAATCATTTAAATAACATTTTGTCTACTATTGATGACAAAGAAACCCTTAATGACATTAAATTGACAATTAATGCTGCTAAGTCTATCTCAACCAAAATAGATGATATGAGCGATGATTTTGAAAAATTAACACAAGATAAAGAATTAACGAAATCTATAAGAGATTTAACGATTGGACTTTCAAAATTTATTAACGAAATTTATCCATAAGAAATATTTAGAATTCATTAATAGCATTTAAAGCCATAGCAGCAATTGCTTTATCTGTAGCTTTTGGCAATTGGACGTATTTCCCTTGGGCAGCCTCTGCTAATTCTTTACCAAATCCACTTGCTATAAATTTTCTCTCTGTATCAATTACTAATAGTTTTATCCCAAGCATGGGATATTTTGCAGCGATATCTAGAACCTCCTGTTTTAAATTGACATTTTCATTTTCGTTATCTTTTCCCTCAATCTCATTTTTTCCTAAAGATAATCCTAGTGGTACATTTCCTCGGCCATCAGTAATCCCCACTACAATAACTTGACCAATATCTCCTGTCGAAAGAGCATTTTTTGCTACTTTTGCTGATTGCGTTAGTCCATGAGCTAAAGGGGATCCTCCACCACAAGGCATTGTTTCCAACCTTCTTTTTGCAGCAGTTATTGACCTTGTTGGAGGTAAAAGCACTTCGGCCTGATTACCTCTAAAAGGAATAAGAGCTACTTCATCTCTATTCTCATATGCTTCTGTTAAAAGTCTTATTACAGCCCCTTTTGCACTTTGCATTCTATTTAAAGCCATAGAGCCACTAGCATCAACCAGAAAAATTACTAAAGCCCCCGCCTTTTTTTGAAGAAGCTTTGCCCTAAAATCATTTTCTTCAATAACTATAGATTTATTAGGGTTCCTTAATCTTCTCGATTTTTGATAAGGAGCAGCAGCTCGAAGGGTAGCATCTACAGCAATTCTTTTTACTTTACCTCTTGGAATAGTAGGTTTTACATATCTTCCTCTACTGTCACTAAAAATAACTGATCTACTCCCACTGTTCCCTGCTTTAGCTTTAGCTGATGAAAAAAGCAATAAATCAGGATCAACCATACATGCCTCAGGGTCTAATATGAATTCTTCAGGTATTTCGGGAGTAGATTCTTCTTCTCCATCAGAATTATCTTCTTCTTGTTCTTGCTCATTATCATTTTCACTAGTGTCAGGTTCAGACTCTTCATTATTTGATTGAGGTGGGGGTGGGGGACTCTGATCCTCTGGAGGAGGTGGTTGAATATCATCATCTTCCGGAGGTATTTGCATTGCTCGTGGAAGAATAACTAATCTTACTGCGACTTTTAAGTCTTCAGAATTTACATTCTCATCGCCTCGAAGAGCTGCATTAGCCTTTGCAACTTTTACTGCAAATAATTCTGACCTATGCCCTTCTACACCTCCTCTAAGAGCTTCATTTACTAAATAGGTTATTTGCTCTTTTGTTATCTTGACATCCTTTAACCATTGCCTTGCTAAAATTAATTGAGTAGATAAATTATCAGATTCTTCCGACCATTTTTCTGAAAATTTAATATTATTTTCTGCATGTGATAAAACAGATTTTGTAATCTCAACTCTTTGAGCATTATCAATAGATTGATCTGCGGAGAGCACGATAGCAAAACGATCTAAAACATGATCTCTTAAAACACCTTCTTCGGGATTATAAGTTGCTATTAAAAGTGACTTACAAGGATGAGAAAGGCTTAAACCATCTCTTTCAATATTATTTTTCTCTCTTCCTGTTGCTTCAAGAATTAAATTTACGATGCCATCATCCAGTAAATTTATATCGTCTACATAAAGAACACCTCTATGAGCCTCTGCTAAAATACCAGGTTGAAAAACTTGTTCCCCCGTACTTAATGATGCAGCGACATCAATTGATCCAACAAGTCTGTCTTCAGTTATGCCAATGGGAACTTGAATAAATGGAGCCTCTCTTACTTTTTTCGGAATTTCTTCAATTTGATTCAAATAATCATTTCCAATTACCTCCTCCAACAATTTATTAGTACTAATATCCCATTCCTCTGGTTTATCTGGATCTAGGTTCCTACCAATAGGTCTTAATGAAGTTCCACTATTTTTCTCAGTTAGCTTTTCCAGTATTAGTTCATTATTTAATACCTCTATAGGAGGAAGCAAAGTATGTAAACCCCTTGCTAATACTGACTTACCAGTACCTCTTCCGCCAGCAATAATCACTCCTCCTAAACTGGGATCAACTGCTGCTAAAAGTAAAGATAATTTCAATAAGCTATGACCTGTAATTGCAGCCAAAGGGAAAGCTCTAAAAGAATCCTTTGACTTCATTAAATCTTTTATTTCTCCTTTTTCTTTTAACTCGGGGTTCAAAATCACTTTAAAAATACCTGATATAGAATTTATCCAATAACTTTGTTTTTTGTAGTGGAATTATCAAATCTTAATATCAAAAATGGACTATGTATATCCCTCGGAGCAAATATTGATAGTAAATTCGGAAGCCCTCTTGAGTCACTATTAATTTGCAAACCAAAAATAGAGGAAATAATAAATGAGTGGGGAGATAGTTCTAACGAAAAAAAAGAACAGAAAAGCGAATTTCATGCAAACTTTTTTTGGTCTTCAATTTATGAGACATTACCTCATGGTGTTGAAAATGAGCAACCAAATTATTTAAATACTCTATTACTTATAAAAAGTAATTCTTTCCCTAAACCATCAAATAAAAACGCGAAATTACTTTTAAAAGAGCTAAAAAAGTTAGAGAAATTTTTCGGACGAGAAAAGACGCCAAAGGGTAAGAAATGGTTATCAAGATGTCTCGATTTGGATATTCTTTGGTGGGAAGATTTTCATACGATTGACGAGGAATTAACATTACCCCACCCTAGATTCATGAATCGGAATTTCGTTATTACACCACTATCTGAAATCTTAAGTAGAAGCCAAAAAATCACAAAGTTTGATGATCCAAAATGGTCTATTAATTGATTAACAAAACCAAAAAATAACTGTTAGGCTATTTCTATTTTAAAATTTATGGACAACAAAAACCTTCTAAAAAGATCCATTTTTAAAGAAAAAATATCTGAGTTAAAATCTAAAAAATTTAGTTTCGAAATAAATAGAATTGAGCTTCCAAATGGACATGAAGGTGAATATGGATACATTAAGCATCCTGGGGCAGCATTAGCCGTGCCTATTACAAAAGACAATAAAGTTATCATTCTTCGACAATATAGATTTGCTATTTCAAGGTATTTATTAGAATTTCCAGCAGGTACATTAGAAATGGGTGAAACACCTATTAATTCAATTCAAAGAGAAATACAAGAAGAGACTGGATTCAGTGCAAACAAATGGGATGAACTAGGCACTCTTGTCCCTGCTCCTGGATATGCAGATGAAGAAATTTATTTATTTTTAGCTCGTGATTTAAACAAACTTAAATACGAGGTTCAAGGAGATTTAGATGAAGATATAGAAGTATTAATTTTAGATCCCGACGAACTAGATAATCTTATTTCTAGTGGGGATGAAATTCTTGACGCAAAAACCGTGACGGCTTGGTTTAGAGCTAAACAATTTTTAGATAAATTATGAATAAACCTAGAATACTTTTTTGGCATAGAAAGGATTTAAGAATATTTGATAATCAAGCTTTAATCAAAGCATTTTCATTATCAAATGCTATTACTTCAACTTATATATTTGATAAAAATTACTCACATGATTTCAATTCAAGTTCAAGATCTTGGTTTCTAGGAAATTCGCTTCAAGAATTAGGTAATAACTGGAAAAAAATGGGTAGTAGATTAGTTATGGAAGAAGGAGATCCATTATTAATAATTCCTCAATTAGCAAAGAAAATAGATGCTAAATTTGTTTTTTGGAATAGATCAATTGAACCTTATGAAATTAATCGCGATTTACAAATAAAAAAAAATTTAAAAGAACAAAATATTCAAGTTATTGAAACTTGGGATCACTTATTAGTAGAACCTTCAAAAATATTTTCCGGAAATAATAAACCTTATTCAGTTTATGGGCCTTTTTATAAAAACCTTAAATCAAAAATGAATTTATTAGGTCCATATGACCAAGATAAAATTGTTTTTCATTTTAAAGATATAGATAATAAAATCAAAGAAAATAAGATAATAAATTCATCTGATTCAGTTCTAAAGAAATTTATCAAAAATATCAAATTTTCTGGTTCGAATATTTGTCCATGTAGACCTGGAGAAAATGCTGCAGAAACATTATTAAAAAACTTCATTAACGAAAAAAAAATATATTCTTATAATTCTGCACGAGATTTTCCTTCCCATAATGGGACATCTTTTCTAAGTGCATCTCTCAGATTCGGCACCATTAGCATTAGAAAAATTTGGAACGCCACATTAAATTTAAATTCAGATTTTGCAAATCAAGGAAATTATCTATCAATTGAAACCTGGCAAAAAGAACTTGTTTGGCGTGAATTTTATCAACATTGCTTATTCCATTTCCCAGAGCTAGAGAAAGGTCCATATAGAAAAAAATGGGATCACTTTCCATGGCAAAACAATAATGAATGGTTTCAGCATTGGAGCAACGGAGAGACGGGAGTACCAATAGTTGATGCTGCAATGCGTCAACTAAATAGTACTGGCTGGATGCATAACAGATGTAGGATGATAGTCGCTTCATTTCTGGTAAAAGATCTTATTTGCAATTGGCAAATGGGCGAGAAAAAATTTATGGAGACTTTGGTTGATGGAGACTTAGCTGCTAATAATGGGGGATGGCAGTGGAGCGCCAGTAGCGGTATGGATCCAAAACCACTTAGAATTTTTAATCCATATACCCAAGCAAAAAAATTTGATCCTATTTGCGAATATATAAAATATTGGATTCCTGAATTATCTAAAGTGTCAAATTCAGAATTATTAAATGGGGAGATATCTAATTTAGAAAAAAATAATTATTCAAGCCCTATTGTCAATCACAACATACAACAAAAATTATTTAAATCACTTTATACTGAAATTTGAATTTCCCCTATACAATTCTTTAAAACTTTATTTAAATTTTCTGCTACATAAACTTGCTCTTCATAAGAAATTTCAGGAAACATTGGAAGACTAAGAACTTCTGTACAAATTCTCTCTGTATTAATGAGTTTTGTTCTAGAAAAATTTTTATTTTTGTAAGCTATTTGTGCGTGTATTGGAATTGGATAATAAATAATTGAATTAATACCTTTTTCAAAAAGTTGTTGTTTTACCAAATTCCTTAAGGAATAGTATTTTTTGCAATCAGTATCAAATAAATTTAAAAAATCTTCATTTAAAAAATATTTATCGTTTCTTAATTTGATTACAAATTGATTCCAAGAATGGGAAATTGAATCAGAGCTAATTTTTGGAAAACTAATAAATGGATTTTTTTCTAATAAATCAAGGTAATTATTTGCAATTTTTTGGCGATTATTAATCCATTTATAAATATATTTAATTTTAATGTTTAATATGGCAGCTTGAATGGTATCAAGTCTGCTGTTATATCCAATTTGGGTATGATGATATCTTATTGGGCTGCCATGAACAGCCAGTTCTCTAATTTTTTTTGCAATCTTTTGATCTGAAGTTGTTACTGCTCCACCATCTCCAGCAGCTCCTAAATTTTTAGTAGGAAAAAAGCTAAAACAGCCTATATCACCGATACTACCAACTTTGGAAGTTTCCCACATTGTGCATGTTGCCTGAGCACAATCTTCGATTACTTTTAAGTCATATTTCTTGGCCAAAGATTTTATTAAGGTCATATTCACTGCATTACCAAATAGATGAACTGGCATAATTGCCTTGGTATTAGAATTTATTTCTTGTTCTATTAGTTCAGTATTAATGAGATAAGTTTCTGGATCTATATCTACCAAAACAGGATTAGCACCAACTGCACTAATAGCCTCTGCAGTTGCAAAAAAGCTAAAAGATGAGGTAATAACTTCATCACCCACACCAATATCTAATGCTCGCAAAGCTAATACTAAAGCATCAGTTCCACTATTACATCCAATAGTATTTTCAACACCAATCAGATTTGAAAAACTCTCCTCAAATTTGGCAATTTCTTGTCCTCCAATATACTGGCCCCCTTTTAAAACTTTAGAAACCTCACTCTCAATTTCAGAACCAATTTCTTGGAACTGCCTATCTAAAGTAAATGGAGGTATCTGCATATTAAACATATTAACCCTAAACCATATTTCTATGGGTAAAAAAATTTTTAATTCATTTAAACCAACTTGGTTCTTTACCAGGAGTCCATTTTATATTGCAACCTAAAGAAGGCATCTGATTTGAAGGATAAGAATTACCTTGATTCAAATACTTTACGGCAGAACACAAATCTTTTCCAGATAGAGGGATATTATTACCTGGTCTACTATCGTCTAATTGGCCATGATAATATAATAAAAAATCACCATCTCCTTCATTTGAAAAAAGATAGAAATCTGGGGTGCAAGCCGCTTTTAATTTCTTAGCAAAATTTTGATTTTCATCATATAGATAAGGAAAACTCCATCCCTGTGTTTGTGCTTGTAATCTCAAATTTTTAGGAGAATCTGAAGGATGAGTGACAATATCATTACTAGAAATTGCAACTGTTTGAACTGTATTTTCAATTTCTTTACTTAAGGTGAAAATTTGATTCTCAATATATTTAACAAATGGGCAATGAGCACAAATAAACATTAAAAGTAAATGCCGATTATCTAAATTATGAGAATTAAAATATTCATTTTTTGAAGAATTAGCATTTATCATTTCGAAATTCGGTAATTTAAAACCTAATTCCAAAACCATAGAATTTGTTCTTACCATGTTCAAGTTAAAAATTCTTTGATATTTGAAAATTATTGTATATTTTGCAGTAATCCGTAAAGATAGGTACTTTTATATAGGAGAATAATAGAAATAATAAACAAAATGCTTCTAAATCTAACTGGCAAAAAAATTCTTGTTACGGGAATTGCCAACAATCGTTCAATAGCATGGGGTATCGCTCAACAACTTTCAAAAGCTGGCGCAGAACTTGGAATCACATATTTGCCTGATGATAAGGGAAGATTCGAGTCTAAAGTTAGAGAACTAACTGAACCGTTAAATCCTTCGTTATTTTTACCTCTTGATGTTCAAAATCCAGCTCAAATTGAAGAAATCTTTAAAAATATAAAAGACAATTGGGGGCAAATTGACGGATTAGTCCATTGCCTAGCATTTGCAGGACGCGATGAATTGATTGGAGATTATAGTGCTACCACTTCAGAGGGTTTTGATAGAGCTCTTAATATAAGTGCGTATTCGTTAGCACCTTTATGTAAAGCAGCAAAACCACTTTTTAGTGATGGTGCTGGAGTTGTCTCATTAACTTATTTAGGTTCAGAAAGGGCGATTCCTAACTATAACGTGATGGGAGTTGCTAAAGCAGCTTTAGAAGCTTCAGTAAGATATCTTTCTGCGGAACTTGGTCCCGAAAAACAAGTCAGAGTTAACGCAATAAGTGCTGGCCCTATAAGAACACTTGCGAGTTCTGCTATAGGTGGCATTTTAGATATGATTCACAATGTTGAAGAAAAGGCTCCTTTACGCAGAACAGTCACTCAAACAGAAGTGGGCAATACTGCTGCTTTTTTATTAAGTGATCTCTCTAGCGGCATTTCAGGCCAAACAATTTATGTTGATGCGGGTTACTGCATTAATGGAATGTAAACTAAGTTTTTTGCATAAAAATGTCACCTCTAAGGCAATCTGAAATAAAAAGAAAAACTAATGAAACAGATATTTCTGTATTTATAAACTTAGATGGAAATGGAATTTCTGAGATTGATACCGGGATACCATTCTTAGATCATATGCTTCATCAAATATCCAGTCATGGTCTGTTCGACTTAAAAATAAAAGCAATTGGAGATACCCATATTGATGATCATCATACAAATGAAGATGTAGGAATCGCATTAGGCAAAGCATTTTCAAAAGCCTTGGGAGAAAGAAAAGGAATAAGCAGATTTGGACATTTCTTTGCCCCATTAGATGAAGCATTAGTTCAAGTCACTTTAGACTGCTCTGGTAGACCGCATCTATCTTATGATCTTCAATTAAAAGCCCCTAGAATAGGAAATTATGATACTGAACTAGTAAGAGAGTTTTTTATTGCCTTTGTTAATAACAGCGGTATTACTCTGCATATTAATCAAATACGAGGAAGTAATTCACATCACATAGTTGAGGCGTGCTTTAAAGCTTTTTCAAGAGCAATGAGAATGGCTACCGAGATAGATCCAAGAAGATCTGATTCAATTCCAAGCAGTAAAGGAATGTTAGAAAAACTATAAATTAGGAATTTTTTCGAATCAGCCACAATTCAGTTGAATTTTGGCGAAGATAGATAAAGTTATTATTTTGTTGTGACTAATTTACAAGATAAAAAAATTGATAAATTTAATATATTTAAAAAAGAAGATTGGTCAAGTGCTTATCAAAATGTAGAAAAGGAGCTAACTAAAGAGCCTCTAAAAATTAGCAAAGGTAATAATATTAAAAATCTAAATGGAACATTATTAAGAAATGGGCCAGGAATCTTAGAGAGAGGTGGACAATGGGTTCATCATCCATTTGATGGTGATGGGATGATAACATCTATAAAATTCGAAAATGGTCAGCCATTCTTAACAAATAGATTTGTTAAAACTAAAGGCTATTTGGAAGAAGAAAAAATAGATAAATTTATTTATAGAGGTGTTTTTGGAACACAAAAAAATGGAGGGATTTTAAATAATGCATTAGATCTAAAATTCAAGAATATAGCTAATACACATGTCATTAAATTAGGAGATGAAATCCTCGCATTATGGGAAGCAGCAGGTCCACATGCAATGGATCCTGATAGTCTTGAAACTATTGGCTTAACATCATTAAAAGGAGTACTCAAGCCTAACGAAGCTTTCAGTGCTCATCCCAAAACAGACCTAAACTCAAATGCATCTTCAGAACTTTTAGTCACTTTTGGAGTACAAACCGGGCCAAAAAGTACCATTAGATTAATGGAATTTAATAATACTGGCACAAATTCTGGAGAGCTCATTTTTGACAGAAAAGATACCTTTAATGGCTTTGCATTCCTTCATGATTTCGCTATTACTACTAATTGGGCAATATTTTTACAGAATGCTATTGATTTCAATCCTCTTCCATTTGTAATGGGTCAAAGAGGAGCAGCACAATGTCTAAAGTCAAACCCAAATAAAAAAGCAAAGTTTTTTATCATACCCAGAGAAAGTGGATTATTTAGAGGACAGCCTCCTTTAACAATAGATGCTCCAGAAGGATTCGTTTTTCATCATGTAAACGCATTTGAAAAAGATTCCAAAATCGTATTAGATAGTATTTTTTATGATGATTTCCCATCAGTTGGTCC
>MWOY01000127.1 GCA_002026015.1 Prochlorococcus sp. HOT208_60m_808G21
CGAAAGCAAAGACCCCATTATTACCCACCGATGTTGTTTTGGCTGATGAATTTTCTCCTGACGCCAATAGTAAAATATCTCAAATTGATGCAATTAGTGGGAATTGGATGGGTCTAGATATTGGTCCAGATTCCATTAAAGTTTTTCAGAATGCTCTTGCAGAATGTAAGACAATTATTTGGAATGGTCCAATGGGAGTTTTTGAATTTGATAAATTTGCAGATGGTACAAATGCAATAGCTACGACTCTTGCGGACTTAAGTGCTTTTTCTGAAGTTTGTACAATAATTGGTGGTGGAGATTCAGTCGCAGCAGTTGAAAAAGCAGGATTAGCTGAGAAAATGTCTCATATATCTACCGGAGGTGGGGCTAGTTTGGAACTTTTAGAAGGTAAAACTTTACCAGGTGTGGCTGCGTTAAACGACGCTTAGGCTATATCTCATCAACAATATCAATGCTCTTTGTGAAAGTAATCATTCCCTCAGGATGAGCTATGATTCCTGACCAAATTTGCATCCCTGGTTTTGAAGGGGCTCTTGTAATTTTGAAAATCCCTCCAGACGCCAATGGCTCCAATAACATTTCTTGTTCAAACAATGAATTAACTTGATGAGGTTTTATAGCTCCAGCAATAATCACTTCTTCAAGAGGCTTATTTAGAATTATATCAATATCGTATTTTGAACCAGTAAGAACTCTATCAGGAATTTTAAAACTAATATCTATTTTTTTATTATCGTTTCTTATTGTGGTGAATAAATTTTTGATAATCCCTTCACTTATTTTTCCATTTACGATTGAAAATAAATAATCAAATTTGGATTCGAGTATATATATTTCTCCGTTAACTATTTTTTCCCCAGAAACTTCTATTCGCAAAATATCTTCATCTGGAATATTAGATTTTAATCTTTTGATCTTCCATTTGCTGTTAGGGAAATCATTAATAATCTTTGAAAATTGTTTTGGAATATTTTGGTTTTCATCATTTCTAAAATTTTTTTTAATAAACTCTAACTCTCGCTTATTTAATGAGGTTTCTAAATTTCTTATAAAATCAACTTTTAAAGTTTGCGTTATTGCTGAATAGGGGAGAATGAGATAAATAAATAAGTAGAGAGGGAATCCTATATTTCTGAATAAATTTAAATTCAACATATTTATTATTTATTATTTTCATTCTACTAATTTAAGTTTTTATGTCTAAAAAAAATAATTTATTAGTTGCAGCTAGTGGAACAGGAGGCCATATTTTTCCAGCTTTAGCAGTTTCTAAAGAGGTGGAAGATGAGTGGAATATTCATTGGTTGGGTATTCAGCAAAGACTTGATGCGCATTTGATTCCCCAAAAATATAATTTGAAGACTTTGAATTTAAAGACACCAAGAAAAAATATTTTTTTGTTTTATCAATATATAAAAATTTTAATGTCAACTTTCCAAATAATTAGGATCTTAAAAGAAAAAAAAATTAACTTGGTTTTTACGACTGGAGGTTATATATCTGCCCCTACTATTGTTGCTTCAAAACTTCTAAAGATACCTATCATTATTCATGAATCAAATGTAGTTCCAGGAATGGTCACGAAATATTTTGGTTTTTTATGTAACTATGTTCTTTTAGGATTTAAAGAAACAAATTCTTATTTAAAAAATTGTAAAACTATTTTCACTGGAACACCTTTAAGAGAGCAATTCTATAAATTTAATTTTTTGCCAGAATGGGTTCCAAAAGGAAATGGACCTCTTTTGATTGTTATGGGAGGTAGTCAAGGAGCAAAAGCTATAAATCAAATTCTTTATGAATCTCTAGAGTTTTTAATAAAAAAACAATTTCGGATAGTTCATATTGTTGGCGAATCTAATCTAAAACCTTTTCGTGTAAAAAACTCCAAAAATTATATTCAAAAGAAATTTACTAATGAAATAGCAGCTTTAATTCAAAACTGTGATCTTGTAATATCGAGATCTGGTGCAGGAACAATCAATGAATTAATGGAGGCTGAAAAACCTTCAATTTTAATTCCATATCCATATTCTAAAAATAATCATCAGGAGAAAAATGCCATGATTCTTGCTGCAAGTGGAGGCTCAGTTTTAATCAATCAGAATAATATGTCTAAAGAAGTTTTTGAAGAAACTCTAGAAAGAATTTTTAAAATAAAATCAAAAAAGGGAAAAAAACATTATGAAATATTAGATCTCATGAAGAAGAATATGGAAAATAATAATAAAATTAAATCTAAAAATGAAATTAAAAAGTATATTGATTATTTTTTAAAGGAATTCTGAATTTCTTCACATAAAAGAGTGTTATTTTTTCTATTCTGTAGACTTATTCTGGCCCACTTTTCGTCAAGAAATCTAAATGAAGTGCATTCTCTAAGCAATATTCCCTTATTTTCTAAGTATTTTATATTTGGCGACAAGGATGTTTCACTTTCTATTAAAAAAAAGTTGGTTGAAGAGTTATGAATTTTAAGGTTCTCTATTTTTAATAATTTTTCAAATACTCTCTTTTTTTCAATATTTATCCAGCTGTGAATCTGTTTTGTCCACTGTTCATAGAATTTCTTATTACTTAGTAGATCAATCCCGGCTTTAATAGAAAATGAATTTAAAGGCCAAGGATCTCTATTTATTTCCCATTGTTTAAGTTTTTTCGATGAGCCAATAACGTAACCTAATCTAAGCCCTGGAATATTGAAGATTTTGGTCAAGCTTCTCAAGACTAATAAATTATCAAATCTTTTGGTTAATGGTATTAAAGATTCTTTGTCTCCATTAGGTGTTATGGATAAAAAAGCTTCATCGCAGATAACTAATTTATATTTTTTCACAACTTCCTCCAATGAATTCTTTTCCCATAATTGGCCGGTAGGGTTATGTGGATTTGTTATCCAAATAACATCACCTTTTGGATGAAGCGGAAATGATTGAGGAAAAATATCACTCCAGTTTTTTGGTAATTCGCAATGTATAAAATTGCTATTCCAACAATTTAAAGATCTTTCATAATCAACAAATGATGGAGAAGGAATACAACTTATTCCGAATTTGGATGCTTCATAACCTGCCCAGGTTATTAATTCAGAAGCTCCATTCCCAGGCAATATATTCTCTGGATTTATCCCATGAAATTTGCCGATTATTTCTTTCAGATCACTCAAGTTTCTTTCTGGGTAATATCTAAAGCCAAGATTCTTAATTTCCGCATTTATTGAATCTATTAGTATTTGAGGGGGATCAAAGGGTACTAATGATGCACTTGCATCAATGATTTCGGATGGTAATAAATTTAATTTTTTCGCAATTGCATATACATTTCCACCGTGCTTCAAGTTTGATCCTTGCATGGCTAACATTGAGTAATCATGAGGTTCATTATTCATGCTCTAATTTTATTCAACCCATTTTAAATCTGATCCAATTGCATCTTTTATACTAGATAATTGATGGTTATTGAGTTGCTTTATAATTCCCTCAAGTATATCTGGTACTAATTGTGGACCCTTATATATCCATCCTGTATAAAGTTGAATTAATGATGCTCCAGAACAAATTCTTTCCCAAGCTGACTCAGGACTATCTATTCCACCAACCCCAATTAAAATAATCTTTTTATCAATATTATGTATGTGTTTTATTATTTGATTTGCTTTTTTTTGGAGAGGCCTCCCACTTAATCCTCCATTCTCTTGAGAGAGTAATAATCCAGTTTGCCTGATCTTTCTATTTTCAAGACCTAATCTATCAATGCTGGTGTTTGTAGCAATTATTCCATCGATGTTTTCCTCGATTATTAATTGGCAAATATCTTCAATATCTTTAAGGCCTAAATCTGGCGCAATTTTTACAAATAATGGTGGACAATTAGGTAAGTTTTTAATTTCTCTAAGAAGTTCTTTTAGAAGAATTGGATCTTGTAATTTTCTTAGTCCTTCAGTATTTGGAGAACTAACGTTTATTGCTGCGTAATCACAATATGGAATTAATAATTTTAGAGAAGTTAAATAATCATCTTTTGCTTGAGATAAACCTGTAATTTTTGACTTCCCGAAATTTATCCCTAAACAAATATTCTCCCTGTTTTTTTTAAACTCAATACCTTGTTCGACAAAGTTTTTAACTAGATTTTCAGCACCATTATTATTGAAACCCATTCTATTTAATGCTGCTTCTTCTTCTGCCAATCTAAATAACCTTGGTTTTGGATTTCCATTCTGAGCAAATTTAGTTACTGTACCAAGCTCAGCAAATCCAAAACCAAAATCTTTCCATATATTTGCGGCATCTCCATTTTTGTCAAAACCCGCAGCTAAACCTATTGGATTACAAAAATTTATTCCACATATGTTCTGAGTTAACCTTTTATCAACTACGGAAAATTCTTCATTTAGATTTTTTAAGATAGAAGATACTATAGGCCAATTATATTTTCTTGAACTGAATGATAGGAGACTAAGAGATAAATTTGTTAAGTATTCTGCATCAATTCCAGAGTCTTTTTTTAATACAGGGGTAATCAAGTTTTTATAAAGATTTTTAAATCCCCCCTTCTTATCATTCATAAAAAATTAGGCTTCTTTTTTTTCTATTATCCAATATTTTTTATATTTAGGAATCAATCTCCAATTACGCCATTCAAAAAGTGAATATTGTTTTATCTTTAAGTGGTTTTCATCACCTAATAAGGTTTCTAGTTCAGGTGAACTTAACAGGTACTTTTTTTCTGCAAATTTTTGAATTAATTCATTGCGGGAAAATAATTCCTGAATTTCTATAGGTACATTTTTTTCAAAAAAGTCAACTGAGGATTCTATTTTTTTTAAGTTACTTTCTAAAGATATACCTTTGCTGTAATTAGTTGCAATTTTATCAACCCTATCATTTTGTTTATCCCCGCTATGACCTTTAACATATTCCATTATTAGGCCATTAATTCTTAATTGATCAATTTTTTGC
>MWOY01000128.1 GCA_002026015.1 Prochlorococcus sp. HOT208_60m_808G21
ATTATAAAATTAAGTCTATATGAAAATCCAATATTTAATTTGGCCGATATAGCTCAGCGGTAGAGCAACTGTCTCGTAAACAGTAGGTCGTTGGTTCAATTCCAATTATCGGCATTTATAAAGCAAATTAAAATGGTTATTAAAACTTTAAAATTTAGATATTTTTTAAAATTATTTGTTTTTATTCCTCTTATATTTTATTTTGGCAAAAGAAGTTATATTGCCTTTGATGAAGGTTTTTATGCACTACAAGCTAGATGGATATTAGAAAAGGGTAACTGGATAATTCCACTTTGGTGGGATGAATATGTTTTAGATAGAACAATAGGATTACAGTTTTTAATAGCAAAGTCACAAGACTTATTTGGAAGAAATATTTTTTCTGCATATCTTCCTACAACAGTCGCTTCAATATTTATGCTATTTGCAACTTATAAATTACATGAAGAATTATTTAATAAAAAATATGCAATTATATCTCCACTAATCCTTGCTACTACATATCTATGGTTTGACTACTCACACTTAGCCACTCAAGATATTGTTTATTCAAGTTTAGTAACTATTGGTGTATTAGCTTTAGTCAAAAT
>MWOY01000129.1 GCA_002026015.1 Prochlorococcus sp. HOT208_60m_808G21
ATCATTCTCTGAATCAACAAGTTCTATTAAGTTTGATGAGAAATACATAGATACTTCTGTACAACCAAATGATATTGGCGTAGCAGAACAATGGGCAGTAAAAACAGTTGCTGATCCTTGTGTTGGTAATTTAGCTACTCCAGTTAATAGCGGTTATTTTACAAAAGCCTTTATAAATAATTTACCTTTTTACAGAGAAGGTATTTCCCCTAATTTTAGAGGTTTAGAAACTGGAGCAGCTTTTGGATATCTCCTATACGGTCCTTTCACTATGACAGGCCCACTAAGAAATTCTGAATTTGCTCTAACTGCTGGACTTCTTGCGGCTATTGGAGCTGTTCATATTTTGACAGCGCTTTTTGTTCTATACAATGCACCTGGTAAAGCACCTAATGTTCAACCTCCAGATGCGACTGTTAATAATCCGCCAAAGGACTTATTTACAAGAGCTGGTTGGGCTGATTTTACAAGTGGATTTTGGTTAGGAGGATGTGGAGGAGCTGTTTTTGCTTGGTTACTTGTTGGGACATTACACTTAGATACCATAATGCCAATCATTAAAAATATTTGGACTGCTGGTTAATTTCTAAATAAAAGAATAGGTAATATTTTAATTTAAAATTTAAAGGTGGCTCTATTAATTAACGTATAGAGCGGTCCCATCTATAATTTCTAA
>MWOY01000013.1 GCA_002026015.1 Prochlorococcus sp. HOT208_60m_808G21
AATAAAATAGATCTTTTTAATAAAAATGACCTAAAAGAAATTAAGGAAAATATTAAGTCTAAGCTTCCAAAAGACTTAAATATTCCAATAATTCTTAATAATGGTAAAAATCTTAAAAATTATCTAACAAAAATAATAAATCAATATGGTGAGCTATTTTTAATACTTAATTCACTTCAACTAGCTGACAAATTGTTCTTGCAGATAAAAGAGCAAAGATTGAAAAGAAGGCAGAAATTAGCTCAATCAACTATTGGTAAATTTTCGACTATAAAGGCATCCGCAGTAGCTCTTAATCCTTTAATTTTATTTGATGTTGCTGGTAGTTTCGCACTTGACACTGCATTGATTGGAGAATTAAGTAAGATTTACGGCTTAAAGTTGAAAGGTGAATCTACAAGAAAAATATTTAAAAATATATCCATTAATAATTTATACTTGGCAGCCACTCAAGTCGGCGTCAATACCTCTTTCAACTTTATTAAGAAAGTAATTTTATTATCAGCACCATCC
>MWOY01000130.1 GCA_002026015.1 Prochlorococcus sp. HOT208_60m_808G21
AAAAGAGAGCAAAAACACTTTTGGCATCCTATTTTTTTGCAAAGGTCAAACATGGCCAACAGAGACACCCTTTAAACTGATCCTTCAAGCCAGTAAAAACAATCAGAAAATATTCGAAATAATAATTGGAGAGACACAAAAAGAAAGAGCATATGATGTTATTTTTGAAAATGGATTACCAAAGTTATCAGAGGTTCAAAATGAAGAAGAAATTATAAAATGGGACAAAAAACCCCTCAAAATAGTATTAAAAAATAAATCTAATATTGGAGAAGATACTTTAGTAGGGTTTTTTAAAATTACGAAAAATGCTGATTTATTGGTTAAGTGTTTTGATGTTAAAGATGAATTTTTTGGAGAATATAATTTAGGAAATATCTTCTAAAATATAGCTATTCAAGAAAAACTCCTTCTTCATTATCAACATTATTTAAACGTAAACTAATACTTTCAATTTTACTAGTTGGCACTTCTTTACCACAAAAATCTGGCTGAATAGGTAATTCTCTATGACCTCTATCTACCATTACCAATAACATAACCCTTTGAGGTCTGCCCCATGAATATAAAGCATCCATTGCAGCTCTAATTGTTCTACCTGTGTAAATTACATCATCAATTAAAAGAATTTCTTTTTTCTCAATAGGAGTTGGAATATCAGCAGCTTGTATTAGGCGAGTTCCAACTCTATTTTGGTCATCTCTATAAAAAGTTGGATCAATTGTTCCTTTTCTAACTCTTAAACCTGTTCTAGAAGATCGGA
>MWOY01000131.1 GCA_002026015.1 Prochlorococcus sp. HOT208_60m_808G21
GAATTATTAATATTTCTTTGAACGAATTTTTATATTTTATTAATGACCAGGATAAACCGAAAGATAATAATCCAAGGATTATAAATGTATGTTCCTTTGTATTAAAGTGAATTGAATCTTTAAAGAAAAAATAATATGTGAAAGTTAGAGCAAATATAAATAATGGAATTATTTTTGAAGTTAAAAATATAAAAAATCGATTATATGTATCAGAATTGAATAAAAATTTTATTCCTACAAAAGTATTTAATGAGAAAATGGATGAGATTTGTAAAGCATAGTAGGGTGTTTTTGTAGAGAAAATGCTAAGGATCGCAACTAACGTGAAGGGAAAAAAAGCAAGTAAATATTTATTCTCTTACTTTGAGAGATATTGTAAATTGTTCCAATAATTGCGAAAAAAACTCCATGGCAGATATGTTAAGGGTATATTCCAGAAATAATAATAGAAAGGATTTGTAAATGTATTTCTACTTGATAGAAAGTTAAACTTTTCAACTAAGTAAAAAATAATATTTTTGTCTAAATAAGGGTTGATAGAAAACATCCATAATAAAAAAGGAATAAATCCAATTAATAGTCCTAACCAGAAGAATTTGATGAATAAGAAATTTTTTTTAAAAAAAATATATGGTATCAGTGATAATAACGGTACAAAAACTAAAAAAGTTTTCATCATAAAAGCTAAACCAATCCAAATTCCAAAAAGCAGAATATAGAATTTGTTATTTTTACTTTTTATTTTGACTAAAGCTAATACTCCAATAGTTACTAAACATGAATAAATAATATCTTGAGTGGCTAAGTGTGAATAGTCAAACCAAAGATATGTAGTAGCGAGGATTAGAGGAGATATAATTGCATATTGCTTGTTAAATAATTCTTCGTGTAATTTGTAAGTTGTAAATAGCATAAATATTGAAGCGACTGTTGTAGGAAGATATGCAGAAAAAATATTTCTTCCAAATAAGTCTTGTGACTTTGCTATTAAAAACTGTAATCCTATTGTTCTATCTAAAACATATTCATCCCACCAAAGTGGAATTATCCAGTT
>MWOY01000132.1 GCA_002026015.1 Prochlorococcus sp. HOT208_60m_808G21
GGCCCACATTAAACCTCTAGCTGTGGGGATATTAAATATATATGCACCAATATATAAAAAACGAAAAATAGGATGAATCAATGCTGCAATTATTGCAATATTAGAGTCAGTTAAACTAATCAAACAAAGAAGACATGCGGGTGCATGTAAAGAAATACTTTCCCAACAATTTTGATGACACCAAACTGCTCTTTTTCCAAAAGAAGGTAATTCATCGAATAAAGCCCTTGGAGCAGACATATTTTCAACAGAATATC
The DNA here is from genome assembly GCA_002026015.1 of Prochlorococcus sp. HOT208_60m_808G21. GTDB lineage: Bacteria > Cyanobacteriota > Cyanobacteriia > PCC-6307 > Cyanobiaceae > Prochlorococcus_A. Next base: position 258 of record MWOY01000132.1, read on the forward strand.
CCGCTTTAACTCTCCCTATAGTTAATGGAATAATTGATAATAAAACAACACCAACTGATAGACAAAGGCTCCAGGCAAAAGCTACTTGCATATGATTTAAATAATATTATTAGCTTAATAATTGAAGCTCGTTATCGTGATAAATGAAAAATCATTACCATAGATAAAACTTTGCAAAAAATGCTGTAATTTAAAAAAAAAAATCATTTATGGATATTTCAAAGATAGTTTTAATTTTTGGCATAAGTTTGCTAATATATTTCGCTTTTCTGTTTTTAGGATTTTTTCTTAAGAATAAAAATATAAAGGCACAGAATCTAAAAAAAGAAGAATAGATTATTAATGCCACGAAAATTTACTATTTTCTCAATATTTTTATATCTTTTTGAATATATTTAATGGAAATAAAATTTGATCCAAATAATAATAAGGGATATTTGAAATTAAATAATACAGTTGCTGGTATATGAAAAAATTTTATAAATTTCTTAAAAGTTTTCTATTTATATCATTATGGCTTATTTTATCCTCATTTTTAACCCAATATTGGAATACCTTTCATTGGGAATATGTTTACTTAAACTTCAGAATTATATTTGATAAAGAATTTTGGTTTGTTGTAGAAAAAATTCTTTTAGGATTTGATATTGGTTACTGGTTAGAAGAAGCACTAAAATTCTTAAGTTATGAAAT
>MWOY01000133.1 GCA_002026015.1 Prochlorococcus sp. HOT208_60m_808G21
GGCATTTTTCAAAACCTTCTTTCATCTCTTTCTCGTCCAAATTTCTACCTATAAAAACAAGTTGGTTTCTACGAGGTTCGTTACCCCATTCCTTATCAGGTTGCGCTGTAAATAACATATGTACCCCTTGGAAAACTATTCTCTGTGGGTTGCCTGAGTAGCTAATGAAACCTTTAGTTCTAAATATATCCACCCCTTTTTCTGAGAGAAGTCTGCCCAACCAAGTATTAAGTTTTTCTGGATCAACATCTCCAAATCGTTCAATTGCAATGGACGTTACTTCATCATCGTGCTCGTGCTCGGCTTGCCAGAATCTTTCAATATTAAATGGGATCTCTTTTGAATTATTGTCTTCACTTTTAATGATTTTCATATTGAATTCTTCAGCAGTGTGCTGTGTATATAAACCTATCTTTGATCCCTTTTCGATATCTAATATAAATGATTTATTTCCTTTATCCTCCAATTTAAGGTTTATATGTTCTCCAAATGGAATGATATTACCAGGTTCTAAGCTTTTAGCTTTTTCTGCATAAAGTCTTACGCAGGATTCAGCACCATCTTTAAGTTCTTCTTCACTCTCACCTTGGTTATTGAGAGCTACTAGGGACATTTCTGGATCGGGTCCTTCTTCTAGCCTTAATTCATATTTACCTGCATCAAGATCGTAAACACCTGTCCATTCAAAAGGATATTCTGGCTCAAGGAATGTTGGCCTGCGTTTAAGGATCTGATCAAGATCAAATGCACTTAGATTTAAGACTGTTTCAATTGGTACTTTGGCATTTTCGGCTCTAATAATTCGAGTCATTCGGTTCATATCTCTTAATCTCGATTCAAGAGTATCTAGTGCATCATCAGAGACTAAATCAGTTTTATTAAGGACAAGAACATCTGCAAATGCCACTTGTTCTGAACTTTCATCACTCCTGCCTAGCTGTTGATCAATATGAGCAGCATCAACTAAAGTTACAATTCCATCAAGAGTAAATTCAGAACTAATTTCTTCATCCATGAAAAAATGTCTGAGCGACTGGACCAGGATCTGCTAATCCCGTCGTTTCTACTAAAACATAATCAAACTTATCTCTTCTTTTCATAAGGTTGCCAAGGACTCTTATTAAATCACCGCGAACAGTACAACAAATACACCCGTTTGACATCTCAAACACTTCTTCATCAGCATTAATTACAAGTCCCTGATCTATACCTACTTCACCGTATTCATTCTCAATTACGGCTATTCTTTTTCCGTGCTCTTCACTTAAAATTCTATTAAGCAAAGTAGTCTTTCCTGAACCTAAAAATCCAGTGAGAATAGTAACGGGAACTTTATCTTTGATGCTCATTTACTGATTTTTACTAAATAAACAATAGTTTAATAATAGTAATAATAAGAAATGAAAACCGTTTTTATTAGAAAAATTTAATCTGAAAGTTTGTACCATTCAGACTCAAGATTGGAGCCAGATTCTTTATCACAGCTTCCACCTAATGAATCAACAATTGTACAAGTGTTGTGAACGGCTACTGAAACCGTATTACCATCCATCATCAATCCATCAACGAATATTTGATTAGAA
>MWOY01000134.1 GCA_002026015.1 Prochlorococcus sp. HOT208_60m_808G21
ATGGTGCCATAGCTCTCCAGGCATAGTCCCCTCGGGACCGTCACCTATAAAGCTCCACACTGTAATTCTTTCACTGCCACTAGTTGCCAGTAATTTTCCACTATCGTCAAAAGAAAGGTGACTGGGTTTTCCTGGGTATCCTGTCATTTCAGCATCCATTCCGGTTGATCTTCTCCAAAAATGAACTGAATTGTCTTGACTCCCGCAAGCGACTATATCACCATCAGGACTTAATTCCATTGAGACTAATGATCCTTGCCACTCGAGCTTTTGATTCGTTTTATTATTTTCTATGTCAAAGAATGTTACTCTCCCGTAGCAGGCTGTAGCTAGCTCATTATTATTTGACCATTTTATTGCACTCACTGTGCTTGGATGATCATCTGATACCCATTTTTCTTCCCCAATAGATCGGAAGAGC
>MWOY01000135.1 GCA_002026015.1 Prochlorococcus sp. HOT208_60m_808G21
TCTGATATAACTCCACTTTGCTTTGAGCAAGCCTCTCATGCATTCTAATTCTGAAGGGTTTTCCAGAGATGGAGAGTTATCTATCATCTTAAGAGTATTGCTTATCCCATCAAGACAGTATCTTACTGATCTAGGGAAAATTGGATCAAGTAAAAGAAATCTCGCAACTGAATTAGGCTTTATAGAATTTTGCACTGCTTTCCTAAACATTTGATAAGCTCCAGCTGAACGTAAAAGTGCGATCCATTGCAGCTCATCAAGAACTCCTCCAAGCTCATCTAAGCTGGGTAATAGTAAATAATATTTAACATCTAAAATTCTTGATGTTTTGTCAGCTCTTTCGATTAATCTTCCAAGAATGCTAAATCTCCACGCAAGATCTTTGCTCAGAGTCGCATCTGTAATTCCATAAAA
>MWOY01000136.1 GCA_002026015.1 Prochlorococcus sp. HOT208_60m_808G21
GGAAGGTTCATAATTAAAGTACTGTGGTTACCTGATAATGTTGCTTTAGCAGTGGATCAAATAGTAGGTGGAGGACCAAGCCCTCTTACTGCCTATTATTTTTGGCCAAGAGATGATGCTTGGGAAAAATTAAAAAGTGAACTTGAGAATAAAGGTTGGATTACAGATAACGAAAGAGTAGAGATATTGAATAAAGCTACTGAAGTGATAAATTATTGGCAAGAAGAAGGTAAGACAAAAAAATTGGAAGAAGCCAAATTAAAGTTTCCTGAGGTGACTTTTTGCGGAACCGCTTAAATATTAGTTCTTTGCAGCTTGAATCCTGGCCTCAGCCCTTGAAACTTCTTTCAAGGCCTTAATTTTCTCTGGATTTTTTTCATTTTCAGAAAATTTGCTAATTGCTAATTTTGCTTCTTTAAGATCTTGTTCAGCATTTTGAACATTAATTTCAGAACCAATTTCAGCATTATTTACTAAAACTATAACTTCATCTGATTCAATTTCAGCGAAGCCTCCCATAAGAGCTATTGATTTCCATTGGGAATTCATTCTGAGTCTTAAAACGCCAATATCTATAGCAGTAACTAAAGAGATATGTCCCGGTAGTATACCAAGTTGACCAGTAGTACTTGGAAGGATTACTTCTTCAGCTTCGCCTTGATAAACATTTTTATTAGGAGCTAAAACTTTTAGAGAAATTGCCATTAATTTAAAATTATTGAAGGTTA
>MWOY01000137.1 GCA_002026015.1 Prochlorococcus sp. HOT208_60m_808G21
TTGTTGAGTTCTAGGAGGTCTTTCAAAATGATCGATAGCCTGCCTGAAATTTCGGAATAAACCGAACTAATTTAATTAACTGCTCCAATTATTTTTTATTAATGTCTAAGCTTCCTTCTTCTGCATCGTTTAGGTGCCCTTTAAGAAACAAGCTTAATTCTTGAGTTTTTGCCCCAGTTAAAGACAATTAGTTAATTTTATGTGTGCATTAGCTTAGTAGAAGTTAGCAACAAGGATCCATGATTTAGGTGCGTTAATAACTTCAGTAAAAAATATAAGTAAGAGATAAAAGAGGGCTTAAATTAGCCCTCTTTTTTTTATAAGATGACTTTCTTATAGTTTTATAGATAATGATAAAAACAATAAATTTTAAAAATGGTTCGATATTATTGCCCATATTGCAATCCTAAATATCAATTTCAAAAACAGATCGGAAGA
>MWOY01000138.1 GCA_002026015.1 Prochlorococcus sp. HOT208_60m_808G21
CCCCAGTTAAAGACAATTAGTTAATTTTATGTGAGCATTAGCTTAATAGAAGTTAGCAACAAGGATCCATGATTTAGGTGCGTTAATAACTTCAGTAAAAAATATAAGTAAGAGATAAAAGAGGGCTTAAATTAGCCCTCTTTTTTTTATAAGATGACTTTCTTATAGTTTTATAGATAATGATAAAAACAATAAATTTTAAGAATGGTTCGAAATTATTGCCCATATTGCAATCCTAAATATCAATTTCAAAAACAATCCTCAGAAGGTAATTTGATTTGTGGATTATGCGGAGAGGATCTCGTAAAAAAACCATATATCAGGTTAAACCAGATAATCGCTTTAGTTGCTGCTTCATCATTACTTCTACCGTTGATTTATACTTTTATTTTTTTAATTAAAAATCAAATAAATCCTCCTATAAAGTTTCCTGTAATTACAGAGGTTAAATTAGATTTTGAAGAGGATACCAATGTTAAATATCTATCATCTATTAATCCTTTTCCGCTTGGATCAAAACCTCTCCAACCAGCACCTGGAATATATAATTCAGCCCAAGCGTGTAAATCCAACTCAGA
>MWOY01000014.1 GCA_002026015.1 Prochlorococcus sp. HOT208_60m_808G21
ATTCAATCAAGAATCAGAGGAACGCTTCTGATGGCTTTAGCAAATCAAGAAAAGCATTTATTACTTTCAACAGGAAATAAATCAGAGCTAGCAGTAGGATATTGCACACTTTATGGTGATATGAATGGGGGATTATCGGTAATTGGGGATTTATATAAAACGAATGTTTTTAAATTATGCAATTGGCTTGATAGTGAAGATTCAATTAATCATAGAAAATCATATATGTTAGATACTAGTCTTGATTTAATTGGAGAAAATATACGTACGAAAGCTCCAAGTGCCGAATTAGGTCCTGATCAATTAGATACTGATTCTCTCCCGCCCTATTCCATTTTAGATAATATACTTAAAGGAATTATTGAAGAGAAAAAAGATTTAATACAACTAGAAGAAGATGGTTATAAAAAAGATTTAATTTTAAAAA
>MWOY01000139.1 GCA_002026015.1 Prochlorococcus sp. HOT208_60m_808G21
TTATTTATAAAGTTAATTTAAATCAGCAGGATCATATCTTTATTGATAATCCTTCTACAATTCCTGATCCACAACTTAGAGAGTCAATAGAAGAGCCTTATGTGAAAATGGAAATTTATGCTCCCAATGAATTTAATGGAACATTAATGGGTTTATGTCAGGAAAGAAGGGGAGTATTTATAGATATGAAATATATAACAACAGATCGAGTTACTTTGATTTATGAAATTCCATTAGCAGAAGTTGTTACAGATTTCTTTGATCAAATGAAAAGTAGAACCCAAGGTTATGCATCAATGGAATATCATTTGATTGGCTATAGAAAAAATGACCTTGTTAGATTAGATGTTCTAATAAATTCAGAAAGAGCAGATCCATTAACTTCTATTGTTCATAAAGAT
>MWOY01000140.1 GCA_002026015.1 Prochlorococcus sp. HOT208_60m_808G21
TTTACTGATGTGAGTAAACCATTTAAAGAACTTGATGGTTTATTCAAATTTATTGTGACTGAATATTCACTTGGCGTTTCTATTGATTTAATCTTATTTCCTAAAATATAATTCATCGTTCCAATTCTTTTGAATCTATCAAAGGTAAACTTTATTGCATTTGAGTTAAATACAGTCCCATCGTGAAAAAAAACATTCTTTCTTAAATTTATAGTTATTTGAAGTCTATCCTTTGAAATAATTGGCATCCCCGAGGCCAATTCAGGGATTAATTCTCCATTAGAATTTAATTCATATAATGTGTCTCCTAGAGAATTGATTAATTGAATTGCTTTAAGAGTATTTGCTCTAGCTGGATCTAAAGATTCAATTTTTCCAGAACTTGCTACTATGATTTTCTTAGATAATCTTTTTGAGCTGCAAGAATTCTGTAAAAAAGAAATTAAAATAATAAATATTGATAAAACAAATTTTTTTTTCATATTTCATAATTACTTAAATTTTCTGAAGAATTTTTCGAGCAAAAAATTTGTAAGGTTATTTGACTTATTT
>MWOY01000141.1 GCA_002026015.1 Prochlorococcus sp. HOT208_60m_808G21
TAATATTGAAAGAATTAAACATTTTCTTTTGAGGAGATTTCAGAAATTTAATAATAGAAAATAAATCAAGATTTCTTTCGGCGAAATTTGCAAAATATTCAACATCAATTTCTTTTCCATTATCCATTGGAGATATCAAACCTAAATTAGCTTTGTTCAAAGTTATTTTTGAATCAGATGGCAAAAAACCAAAAATTTCGATAACTTCATTTTTGAAAACTCCTTTGATTAATCTTTTACGTCTATCTGAATTAACGTTATTAAATATAATTCCTGCTATTGACAACTCACTATCGAAATCTCTAAAACCTCTAATAGTCGCCAAAAGAGAAGCTACTTGACCTCTAGCATTAACAATAAAAATTATTGGTGCATTGAGAAGTTTAGAGATATTTGCTGTGCTGGAATAGGTTGTTGACCCTAGTCCATCAAACAGACCCATTGCTCCTTCA
>MWOY01000142.1 GCA_002026015.1 Prochlorococcus sp. HOT208_60m_808G21
TTATATGGCCAAAAAATAGTACAGGCATTAAAACACCAACTCTTCTAATAGGTGGTACTTATGACCTAATTACACCATTATTGAATGAACAATTTAGAGTCTTTTCTGCTTTAAATAATCCATCAAATAGATTTCTAATTATTGAAGGAGCAAGTCATTTCTCTCCAATAAGAATTAATAAAAGCTATGAAGAAAATAATGACCTCTTCAAAATAAGTGAAACTTTTATTGGTTCGGAGCCAATATTAGTACAAGATTTATCTACTAAATTTATAGTTGAATTTTTAAAAAATATTAAAGAACAAAAGATCCCTAATGTAGTTAAAAACCAAAAAGATTTGGGACTTGACTTCCATCTTTTAGATCTTGAAACGATAAAAGAAATTTCCGAAAATAGTACTCTATTCTTGGATCTAAATATGCTATTAAAATATCCACGAAGAGATTTAAAGATACTATGAGCATAGAAGTAAAAATTACAATTCCTTGAACCAAGGTATAGTCTCTTTGAGAAATAGCTTCATGTAATCTTAAA
>MWOY01000143.1 GCA_002026015.1 Prochlorococcus sp. HOT208_60m_808G21
TATGATTCCATAGGTAAAAATTTTAGATAAAGTTTTTAAAGAATTAAAAACTAAAAAAACAGTAAATAAAAAGAAAACAATAATGTTTTCTACAAGTAAATTTTTATTATCAAGTTTGCTCATATAAGTCTTAATTCAATTATTTTTCATCGCTATTTGCATATGGGCCGAAAAATTCACTGGCGTCTCTTCCCATTACTTTAGCAAGATTTAAACTTTTATCTATATCCCATTTAGATGCCATTCCATAAAGAATCCCAGCAGCAAAAGAATCGCCACAGCCATAAGAATCAATCTTTAATTTTTTGGTTTTAAGAGCCTTATATCTTCCTCCTGGGAATATTATGCCTCCCTTCTCTCCCTCGGTTTTAAAAGTATATTTGGGTTTTAACGATAATTCAGAAAAAGAAAAAACTTCTCCGGGATCAAGATTACTACCTATTAATCCATCTAAAAGAACATTTGAATTATTAATTGTATTTAATCCTACCCTTGGTGTT
>MWOY01000144.1 GCA_002026015.1 Prochlorococcus sp. HOT208_60m_808G21
ATTGCACCCCAAAAAGGAGGGATCGCATATATAGCAATTCCTAATATTCTCNNNNTATAATCAGTCTTTTTCCCTCTATTTCTTAAGGCAATTAATCCCTATGGATATCCTATTAATGCGGCACTTAATATTGAAAAGAATCCAAGCTCAAGACTTGCAGGCAATGACTTTATAATAATATTAAGTACTGGCTCTTGGGTACTAAGAGATTGGCCAAAATTTAAGTGCAATATATTTTTAATATACGAAAAATATTGATTTATTAAAGGTTCATTTAGCCCCAATTTATTTCTTAGAAATTCCCTAGAAACCTCATCTGCACCAGATCCAAGTATGGCATCGACAGGATCGCCGGGAGCAACTCTTAATAAAATAAAAACTAATGAAGAAATTATCCATAACATTATCGGTATTAATGAAATTTTTAATAAGGAATAATTTAGTAGTTTATTTAAATTTCTACTCATTAATTAACTCAAGATCACTCAATGAAATTATTCCTGCGCCATTAAAAATAGGTTTTGATATTTTATTTTGTGACCATGCTTTTTGAGAGGAGATCCAAATAGGAATATAAGGTATTGAAC
>MWOY01000145.1 GCA_002026015.1 Prochlorococcus sp. HOT208_60m_808G21
AAGAATTTTGAATTAAAAATAACTCCAGAACCAGAAATTATTTATCCATTGCTTGCTGCCAGCGGAGAAGAGATTAATAGAATCAGATTCAATGGATTAACAGATAATTTAACTATTGAATCAATCAGCGAAGTTGAAACTATTAAACATCCAAATATTATTGATGGAGTTAAAAATAGAGATTTAACATTACCTTTTTGTAGAAGCATTATTAACAGAGATTTACAGGGAGCATTAGAGGGATGGATGCCAAATGGACAACACGATCCGTCTGCAGTAGAACTTGCCCAAGAAGCCTTAGCAGGAAGCATTAATAACGCATTATCATTTACATACCAACTAATAGAAATTATTCAAGATCGGGTTAAATATACCAAAAGACATACTGGTCCGACATGGCCGGCTAGCTGAACGCTTAGAGAACGTATAGGTTCATGCA
>MWOY01000146.1 GCA_002026015.1 Prochlorococcus sp. HOT208_60m_808G21
GGAGAATTAATTGCAAATGAAGTTCTTATTGCAATTAAAAATAAAAAAGAGTGTATTAATATCACTAAATTACCGGATAAACTTGACTATACAAAGAAGCTTATTAAGAATCAGATTCTTTCATTAGAACAAATAACTAATAGATCTTTTTTAATGCAAATAGTAGAAGAGGAGTTGAATAAATGAAGGGTAATAATAAAAAAACATCTGATTATGCTTCCATTCCAGAAGAAGCAATACTTCTTGATAAGTCTATTAAATTTGGTGAAGAGAGAAAAGCTGTACTAGAAGCACTGAGACTTTCAATAAAAGAAAGAAAATTAAATTATGGTATTGGTCCCATTACTGATCTTGGAAATCCATTAAAAAATATAAGAATAAATAATTTTTCAATAAAAATTATCACTACTGGAATA
>MWOY01000147.1 GCA_002026015.1 Prochlorococcus sp. HOT208_60m_808G21
GTTAAGTTTGTTGAACCACTTAATCCATAAAGAAAAGAGGATCCATACAAATAGACTGCAGCAGCAGCTGATCCAACAAGGAGGTATTTTAAGGCCGCTTCTGAACTTCTTGGATCTCTCTTGAGGTAACCAGAAAGTAAGTAACTTGCTACAGATAAAGTTTCCAGAGATATAAATACACTAATAAGGTCAGTAGATCCACACAAAAGCATTGCTCCAAGGGTGGCCGAAAGAACTATCGCAGCAAACTCGCCAATTGGGCTCCCACTTTGTTCTGTATACCGCCAACTTATAAGTAAAGATATTAAGGTTGATAAAGAAATTATTGCTCTAAATGCGATTGCTAAATTATCTGAATTGAAGGACCCAAGGAATGCGCTTTCTACAGGATTACTCCATTGCAATGCCAAACTAACGAGAGAGCTGCCAATTGATAAATAACAAATTAT
>MWOY01000015.1 GCA_002026015.1 Prochlorococcus sp. HOT208_60m_808G21
TAAGCCATATATATTATCTCCATTTTTGACAAATCCCCTACCAGAATCACATCCAGATATTACAACAAGTTCAGTTCCTTCAAGATCCATTTTTGAAAATTCTAAGGCTGTTAATAATCCATCATCAATAGAATTATTTGTTGAAACATTCGCCCCAGCTAAAACAACTCCTGATTTTATTAAAGGATGTTCATCATCATCTCCTGAATCAAAATATGAATGACTAGCAATATGAAGAATTAGAGGTGAATTAATATTTTGGATCTCTTCCGAACTGGCTTTGTTACCAGTAATCAATAATCCATTTGTTATTTTTGCAATGCTTTTACCTTCTTTTTCCGTATAAGGCAATGTCCCCCATTCTCTAGATAAAAATTCTTTTGATCGTTTAATTTTAAAAGAATTAATCTCAGAAAGTTTTTCTTTTATATTTTCTTGTCTTAAATTGAAATTTGGATTAGCAACTATTAATGGCTTATTAGAAAAACTATTTTTGCCGTACTTTCTGAGTATTTCTTTTGGAGTAGATATTAGCCTTATTTTTTTTTCTTCAGCAATATAGTTTCCAGTATCAAGATTCTTTAAAGCGTATATTGGAACCTCATTTAAAAAACTATCTAATGAAAAGTAAATTTTTTCATAAGCACTAATATTATTTTTTTAATGGGTAAATTAGTAATCTGCTTAATTCTTTAATTAAATTCTGGTTAATTTCTTCTGAAATTTCTGGATTATT
>MWOY01000148.1 GCA_002026015.1 Prochlorococcus sp. HOT208_60m_808G21
ATTGTATTTTCCCAGTTTTATTAAGATAATTACCTGTAAAAAGTCTAGTCAGAGTTCCAATTATTGCTGAAATGGTAAATCCCAAGCCAATATCTGTTGCAGATAATCCTAGGTTATTAAAAATAAGTGATGTTAAATAAATAACACCTCCTGCTCCAAATGCAGCGAAAAATCTTATCTTGGTTATTAACCTCAAATGATTTGGAAATTGAATCCACCTATTTTTGCTAATTTGTAAACTATTTGGACTAATCACTAGTGAAATACATTTTTATAATTTTTTTTAGTTTTTGTGGTTTATTTTTTAATAATGGTTTAAAGGCTGCTGAAAAGATAAATATTAAGTTTGAAGAGATGGAAATCCCTCTTACTATAGAACAATTATCAAAATTAGAAAAATACAAAGATGATTCAACAGAATTATTAGATTGGTTAAAAAAATATGGATTTATAAGAGTTTTTGAATTATCAAAATTTTTAGAATTTCCAGTTTTCAAAGAAGAGGGATTAAATA
>MWOY01000149.1 GCA_002026015.1 Prochlorococcus sp. HOT208_60m_808G21
AACGCATTATCATTTACATACCAACTAATAGAAATTATTCAAGATCGGGTTAAATATACCAAAAGACATACTGGTCCAGCATGGCCGGCTAGCAGAACGCTTAGAGAACGTATAGGTTCATGCAGAGATTTAGCAATGCTAATGGTTGAAGCTTGCAGGTCTATAGGTATCCCAAGTAGGTTTGTAAGTGGTTATCATTTTAAAGATCCCATACCCTCTGAGTTGGATTTACACGCTTGGGCTGAATTATATATTCCAGGTGCTGGTTGGAGAGGTTTTGATCCAAGCGGAAAAGGATTAATAGATGATAGATATTTAACATTGGTATCCTCTTCAAAATCTAATTTAACCTCTGTAATTACAGGAAACTTTATAGGAAAAAATAATTTAGAAAATACTTTATCCTGGGAAATCAAACCTCTTGAAATTAAATAAACACTAAATTTTTAATCTTTTAAAATAACAAAAAAGCATAAATAATAATATGTTTCTTTTTTAGTGTTAATTGATACGTTCTTGGATATATATATCTGTTTTCATTTGTTTAATCTTTAAAGAAAGTTGAACTCAAGTTTAGAAATTCCAGTTATCAAATCAAACAAATCGAAAATGTTTGAATTGATAAGTTATGAAAAATTTCGCGATACAAAAGATGTAAGATTTTTTGATATTAGTGTTAATGAATCAAACTATAGAGATCTAGTTATTCACAGTGGGCCTGCAGTTAGTCCTCCAAACGATGAAGAATTTAAGAATTGGCAATTTTACATACATCACAATCAAGAAGATAATCTACTGGCTATCTCCGGGGGAAGAACATTTTTTCTTGTCAATTTTGGCTGGGATTATCCTTTTTATAAAGTTAGATTAGAATCTTGCGGATACATTTTAAGAATACCTAGAGGAACTTTTCATAGATCAGTATCTGACGAAAACGGTTCCATAGTTTTAAATCAAGCTATAAGAGATAAAGAAGGTTCAGT
>MWOY01000150.1 GCA_002026015.1 Prochlorococcus sp. HOT208_60m_808G21
GAGCTCATCATCAGATAAATTCTCAACAGGAATACCATTTAATTTATAAATACCTTCAGATGGTCTATCTAAACATCCAATCAACTTTTTTGAACCAAGAAAAATATCATTTGGCCATTTCAAACAAACATTTATATTCTCTTGTCTAAGCATTTCACATAACTTAATACCTAAAGACAAATTAAATATTTGACATTCAAATTCTTTTGAAAATATTGGGTAAGCTGCACTTAACCAAATCCCGCCTTTTGGTGAAATCCAAGTTTTTGAGTTTTGGCCAACTCCTGAGAACTGTTCTCGAGCGATTATAGCTACAGGCTGATTTTTCTTTATTTCAGAATATTCAAAAAAGTTTGTTAGCTCATTTTCGGTACTTTTACATTTTATTTTGACTGATTCTGCTTGGA
>MWOY01000151.1 GCA_002026015.1 Prochlorococcus sp. HOT208_60m_808G21
TTCAATTTTTCTACTAACTTTGATAAAGTATTGTATTTTTCCTGATTTTTCATTTTCAAACTATAAATTAATCACTTTGTTAGTTTTCTATTATACAAATATTTCTTTTTCTGTGATATAGCCCGATAAAGGAATGTCCCACTCAGCTTTGGTTAATGGAATCGTACTTACACAATTAGAAGTTAATACTCCGATGCATAGAATATTTCTCCAATCCTCTTACTAAAGATTCTGAGGGGATACTGAGTCCAAATAACTCTTTCCCATTAAGTAATTCGCAGATAAGCATGATACTTGTTCCATGTCTTTCCGTTGATAAAAATTTAACAAGATTAGGTTATGGAGGAGGTTATTTTGATAAATTAAGGAGAGATAATGATTGGAGAAATATTCCATGCATCGGAGTATTAACTTCTAA
>MWOY01000152.1 GCA_002026015.1 Prochlorococcus sp. HOT208_60m_808G21
TAAGTGAATCCAACTTGCATGTAATTTTTCATCAAAAAAGCCTTCATTTTTGTATTCGGTTTTCCAAGATTTAATTTTCCATGGGGAAGAAAGGTTTTTCTGATGCTCAGCTTTTCCAGCATCAAGTTCAGATAAATTATTTTCTATTTCCCAATAATGAAATTCATGTCCTCTTATTAATTGATTTTGTTTAATGATTGGAGTATCTCTTAAACCCTCAATGTATCTATAACCGACTGAAAGTTTACTTTTTTTTGATCTAAAAGGCAGAATACCACTCATTTTATGATTATTACCATTTTCATCTTTTATTATGTCTCCTAAAACCATCATCCCTCCACACTCAGCATATATAAATCCATTTTTGCGGAATTTCCTTAACGAATTTAAGCTTTTTGTAGAGTTACTTATATGATCAGCATATTTTTCAGGGAACC
>MWOY01000153.1 GCA_002026015.1 Prochlorococcus sp. HOT208_60m_808G21
TTTCATAGATCAGTATCTGACGAAAACGGTTCCATAGTTTTAAATCAAGCTATAAGAGATAAAGAAGGTTCAGTTGAATCTGAATTCAAGGTTACGAATAGCAGAGATAACAAAAAACTTCTAGATTGTATAACAAATTTAGAGCCTAGATTCAAAATTTATAGTGTTAAATAATTTTAAAAAGGAGTTCCAAATTTAGTCATCAATTTTAAAAATTATCTAATTGTTATAAAATAGAACTACTCAAATTTATTAATATGAAATTTTTTAGGTTTTTAAAATATTTTTTATGTATAACTTTTTCTTTCTTGGTTTTATCCTCTCCAGTTTTTGCTGGGGCGAATGTTGCTGTTAAGGGAGAAGGAGATGAAGTTCCAAGTTATGTAAGATCTAATATCACAGGATTTGATTTCCATGGAGAGGATCTTCATTTATCTTCTATAGCTGGAGCAGTTGCTAGAGACGCAGATTTTAGTGATGTTGATTTACATGGAACTACATTAACCCTATCTGATTTAAAAGGTTCTAATTTAAATGGAATCGACCTGACCGATACTCTTTCTGATCGAGTTAATTTCCAAAAAACAGATCTTAGAAATGCTGTTTTAATAAATATGATCGCATCAGGCAGCAGTTTTGCAGGAGCTCAAATAGAAGGAGCAGATTTTTCTTATGCCATCCTCGACAGCGAAGACCAAAGAAATCTTTGTGAAATCGCTGATGGGATCAATCCAACAACAGGAGTTTCAACCAGAGAAAGTCTTGAGTGTAGTTAGAACAAAAACTATAAGCAAACTTTTTATAAATAAACTTTCTTACCATTATTAAATTTATAAATCCTTTGTTCATCATCTTGAAATATCATTTCACCATTTAATTTGGATTTCTTAAATTTTGAAAGCCTTGCTCTGTGAATATTACATTTCCTATTAATATTTCTTCGTTACCATAACTCCCAATATAGATATTTA
>MWOY01000154.1 GCA_002026015.1 Prochlorococcus sp. HOT208_60m_808G21
CAAAGAAATATTAATAATTCTCATAATTGGACCTTACTTATTAACTTCATTTATTTTGCAATCAGGTTTATTCACTGATAGATCTAGAGAACTAAGAGAGAAAATGGAATATGTTTCATCCCTTGATTTAGTAAAAAATCAAACGATCATGGTGGATAAAAAAGGAATCAACTACTCTCGATCGGAATCAAAAATCATAAGGATTTCGTTATCAACTCCTAAATTAGGTGGGAGATTAGAAAGTATTAATAAGTTAAAAAAATCTGAATTAGCATGGACAACTGACCTTAAAACAATAAAAAATAATGAAAATTCTTATGAAGTTATATACGAAAATGATGTTTTAAATCCATGGAAATTAATATTAAAAAAGTAAATAATCCATATATAATAAATTGTCATTTGTAATCTTTAATAATGAGATCTGTTAATAGTTGGAATTTAACTAATAATAAACTTCATCAATTATTCAAAGACAATAACGAATTTATTTCTATTAAAGTCCGCGGTAATACTTGGGAGCCAATCACTAGATGGCTAAGATTAGATTCAAGAATTTTTAGAGAAACTACTAGCAAAGCAAGAATAACTTTATGCGATATCGAATCTCTAGCAGAAATTTATAACTACAGATCAATTAGATGGAAAGCAAAAAAACTAACTCCTATGCCCACTAAGTTAATTCCGCAATCTATTAAAAATATTTTTCGCAAAATACCTATCATAAAGCAACTCGCCTATGAACTCGAAATAGTTCTTTATAAATTTAGTGAAAATACTTCTGAACACTTAATATCAATAGTAATTCCTGCAAGAAATGAAGCTGGTAATAAAGAACTTTTGATTAATGCTTTAAATAAATTCAAAAATATACCTAATAAATTAGAAATTATATTTGTTGAAGGAAATAGCAATGATAATACATATGAAATTTTGAAAGAATTAAAAGAAAATTTCTCAAATTTCTTCGAGATATTTCTTTTAAAACAAACTTCTAAAGGTAAGAAAAATGCTGTCGTGGAGGGATTTAATATTTCTTCAGGTGAGACACTCGCCATAATTGATAGTGATTTTACTGTAGATATTGATGACAGTATTGCAGCAATTATGGAATCAACCAAAAATAAAAATATCCTAATTAATTGCGCACGCACAACTTTTCCAATGGAAAAAGATGCGATGAGATGGGCAAATTATATAGGAAATAGACTCTTCGCAATTTTTCTATCAATTCTCATAAATAAGCCCGTATCCGATTCACTCTGTGGAACAAAAGTTTTTTCAAGAAAATTCTTTAAACTTATGAAACAAAACGGAAGTTGGGATTCCAAGTCTGACCCATTTGGAGACTTTACAATAATATTTGAAGCTGCGATTAATAATATTAAAATACTAAATTATCCTGTTAGATATTATGCTAGAAAATCTGGAGCTCCAAATATATCTAGATGGATAGATGGATTAAAACTTCTCAAAGTATGCTGGATTTATATGATTTCTGATATCTGAATTAAATAAGTTTTTTGCGATTACTTTCTCTGGATTTTTAATTTCTCCAAATTAGTAATAAAGTAGTTAGATTCTAATTGAAAATAAATTCATTAAATTTCATGACATGAATTTTAACTTGAAGTTCGAAAAATTAAATAAAAAAAATTACCAAAGAAAGCACTATGGAAAAATACTTACTGTAAGATTGCCATGTAATCCAATATTTCCAATAGGACCTATTTATTTAGCTGATCATATTCATAAATGTTTTCCAGATTTAGAGCAGCAATTCATTGATCTAGCAATAATTCCATCTAATAAGGTTTCCAAATATTTAGCCAGAAAAATTGATCAATTTAGACCACATCTAATCATTTTTTCATGGAGAGATATACAAATATATGCACCTGTAGATGGTAGAAGTGGAAATCCGCTACAAAACTCTTTTGAAGTTTTCTACTCAAAAAATATCCTTAAAAAAATTAGAGGTTCCTGGGGAGGATTAAAATTAATTGCATCTCATTATGGAGAAATATATAGAAATACTTCTTTAGTCAAGATGGGACTAAAAAGAGCACAAAAATACAATAAAAATATAAAAGTGATTTTAGGAGGTGGGGCTGTTAGTGTCTTCTATGAACAATTAGGAAATCTACTGCCAAAAGGAACTGTTATATCAGTTGGAGAAGGAGAAAATCTCATAGAAAAAATCATTAGAGGAGATTCAATAGAGGAAGAAAGATGTTATATTGCTGGACAAAAACCTCGCAACAAACTAATACATGAACAACCTTCAGGCACTGTTAAAACTGCCTGCAACTATAAATATATTAAATCAATATGGCCTGAATTCGATTGGTATATAGAAGGTGGTGATTATTACGTAGGGGTACAAACAAAAAGAGGTTGTCCACATAATTGTTGTTTCTGTGTTTACACAGTTGTGGAGGGGAAGCAGGTTCGGGTTAATCCTGTGAAGGAAGTTATCAAAGAAATGAAGCAATTATATGATCTTGGAATAAGGGGATTTTGGTTCACAGATGCTCAGTTTATTCCAGCCAAAAAACATATTGAAGATGCAAAAATACTTTTGCAAGCAATTAAGGACCAAGGCTGGAATGATATTAATTGGGCGGCATACATCAGAGCAGATAATATTGATGCTGAGCTAGCTCAGCTTATGGTTGATACAGGTATGAGTTATTTTGAAATAGGTATCACCTCGGGATCTCAAGAACTTGTTAGAAAAATGAGATTAGCGTATGACCTTGAAACTGTATTAAATAATTGCAGAATGCTAGTCAAATCAGGTTTCAAGAATCATGTTTCAGTCAATTATTCATTTAATGTTTTTGATGAAACCCCCAGCACCATAAGACAAACAATTGCTTACCATAGAGAATTAGAAAATATTTTTGGTAAAGGCTTAGTTGATCCAGCTATATTCTTTATAGGTTTGCAACCACACACTCTTCTTGAGAAGTACGCTTTGGAACATAAAATTTTAAAGCCAAATTATAATCCAATGAGCATGATGCCCTGGACAGCGAGAAAACTTCTTTGGAATCCAGGCTCGCTAGGGAAAAAACTGGGTCAGGTTTGCTTAGAAGCTTTTGATAATCCAGAAGACGAATTTGGCAAAACAGTTATCGACATTCTTGAGAGAGAATATGGAAAGTGCTCCTTAAAAGAATCTCTAAAAGTCCGTCCTTTATCAGAAAGGAAATTAGCCTATTCTAAATAATAAATTCAATCGTTATTAATCTTCTTTCTCAATTGAACTTGAAATTCCTTTAGATTTTAATGATTCTGAGTAGAATTCTGCTGGCTCTAAATCACAAACAATTACTAAACCCACACCTGTATTATGTGCTTCAAGCATTATGGCGATAGCATCTTGTTCACTTAGTTGGGGTACAACTTCTCGCAGTGAAATAGTGACATACTCCATAGAATTAACTGGGTCATTATGAAGTAAAACCTTATATTTTGGAGATTTATTTTTTAATTCAGCAGGTTTCTTTTCAATCACTGCTGAATTATTATTAACATTTTGTTCTAACTTTATAGATAACATTAAATTTATTGGAGTTTAAATTGTACTAATAATTATATATTAATTATTCTTTCCATTGCATCAAGAACGTTTGATCTTGAGTTAAATGCTGACAAGCGAAAATAACCCTCCCCAGCCAATCCAAATCCACTCCCAGGTGTTCCCACTACACTAACTTTTTGGAGAAGGAAATCAAAAAAGTCCCAAGATGTCATTTGATCTGGAACTTTAATCCAGATATAAGGAGCATTGTCCCCACCATAAACTTTATATCCTGAATTCTGAAGTTTATTTTTCATTATTTTTGCATTTTCCATATAAAAATCAATTAAACCTCTCACCTGTTTCTTCCCTTCAATAGAATAAACAGCCTCTGCACCTTTCTGAACCACATAACTTACTCCATTGAACTTTGTAGATTGTCGCCTATTCCAAAGAGGCCATAACTCTATTTCCTCATTTGTTGAGCTCAAACCTTTGAGATTTTTAGGTATTACTGTAAAAGCACATCTAACTCCAGTAAATCCTGCATTTTTTGAAAAAGATCTAAATTCAATAGCACAATCCTTTGCTCCCTCAATTTCATATATTGAATGAGGAATATCATTATCTTGAATAAATGCTTCATAAGCTGCATCAAAAAGTATTAGAGATTTGTTTTGAAGGGCATAATCAACCCACTTTTTCAAGTCTGATTTATTAATAGTTGCTCCAGTCGGATTATTAGGAAAACAAAGATATAAAATATCAACTTTTTTTTCAGGTAGTTCTGGCAGAAAGTTATTCCCCTCGTTGATTGCAAGATATGTCAATCCTTGATAAGTACCATTTTCAAGAGAATTACCAGTTCTGCCTGTCATAACGTTACTATCTACATAAACTGGGTAAACAGGATCTGTTACAGCAATTGAATTATCTTTGCCAAGAATATCTAAAATGTTGCTACTATCGCATTTAGAACCATCAGAAACAAAGATTTCTTCAGGTGTAATTTGACAGCCTCTCGAAATAAAATCATGCTCAGATATTTTTTCTCTTAGCCAAGCGTAACCTTGTTCCGGTCCATAACCTCTAAAACCATCTGTTGTTCCCATTTCGTTTAAAGCTTTACCCATAGCCTCTATACATGCTCTAGGCAATGGTTCTGTAACATCTCCAATGCCAAGCTTAATAATTTCAGCATTCTTATTTGATTGAGAATATATTTTTACCCTTTTAGCAATTTCAGGGAATAAATAGCCTGCTTTGAGTTTTAAATAATTTTCGTTTACTTGAACCACTTTAGATAAAAAATTTCACCAATATTAGAATAATGTATCAACGTGCTTTAGTGGTGATTAGATGTTAATATTATTTTAGTTATGATTAATTTCAGATATAGTCATAGCTATGAATTCAATTTCAATTAGTTTGAAAATCGTTTAAAGCTTTATAGATAGCAGAATTCAATTACCATTAACTTTATTAATTTTAAAAAGTAAAATAAAAGTTATAAAAAACTTTATTAAAAGATAAGATCTAATTCTTTAATTTAGATGATTTTCAAAATCCAAATCATTCAGAATAAACTATATGTCTCAGCAAATTATCATCGCAGAGCAGGCTCGAATAGCAGCACTACTCACAGATGATCGGGTTGATGAATTAATCGTCGCACAAGGTCAATATCAAGTTGGCGATATTTTTTTAGGAACAGTGGAAAATGTTCTTCCTGGAATTGATGCCGCTTTCATAAATATTGGTGAAAGTGAGAAAAATGGATTCATCCATGTTTCAGATTTAGGTCCACTAAGACTCAAAAAAGGAACTTTTGGAATAACAGAATTACTAGAACCAAAACAAAAAGTTCTTGTACAGGTAATAAAAGAACCCACAGGATCTAAAGGTCCCAGATTAACCGGAAGTATTTCAATCCCAGGAAAATATTTGATATTGCAGCCATATGGCCAAGGAGTAAATATTTCAAGAAAAATAAATACAGAAACAGAACGAAGCCGTTTGAAAGCTCTTGGGGTTTTAATAAAACCACCCAGCACAGGCTTGTTATTTAGAACAGAGGCTGAAAAAATAAAAGAAGAGCTTCTAATTGAAGATTTAGAACAATTAATCCAACAATGGGAAAATGTACTAAAAGTTTCTGAAGCTTCTAATCCGCCAAACTTGATAAAAAGAGATGATGATTTCTCCCTAAAAATCTTAAGAGATTATATTAAAGAATCAACGAAAAGCATAATTATTGATAGTAAATTTTCAGTTGCAAGAGCAAAAGATTTTTTAATAAATTATGAATCTGATATAGATATTGAATTTCACGATAACAGTCTAAACCAACATATTTTCGAGAAGTACGAAATAAAGAAAACAATTCAAAAAGCTCTTCAGCCTAGAGTAGATCTTCCATCGGGAGGTTATATCATTATCGAACCTACTGAAGCTTTAACAGTTATCGATGTAAACTCTGGATCATTTACAAGATCCGCAAATTCAAGACAAACCGTTTTGTGGACTAACTGCGAAGCAGCAGTTGAAATCTCAAGGCAAATGAAATTAAGAAATATTGGTGGAGTTATAGTAATAGATTTTATCGATATGGAATCTAGAAGAGATCAATTTCAATTACTTGAGCATTTTACCTCAGCAATAAAAGATGATTCTGCTAGGCCTCAAATAGCTCAGCTTACTGAATTAGGCTTAGTAGAGTTAACCAGAAAAAGACAAGGTCAAAATATATATGAATTATTCGGTAAAAGATGCTCTACATGCGATGGTACCGGACATGTAGAAAATATACTAAATCACGAAATTTCTATCTTAAAAATTAAAAATGTTGAAAATAAATCTATTCAATCAAACAATCTAAAATCCATAGATACAGATAATTTTCAATCAACTGATGAGCAGGAAAAAATAATTGACAAGGAATTAATTAACTCCAAAGACTTAAGTAAAGAGAATTCTTCGAATAAAAAAGAAAAAGATAATGATAATGATAATGATAATTTGAACCAATCAAATTCAAAAGAAAAAAATATAATAACAGTTGATCTTACAAATGAAGAAAAAATTGTTTTCAGTCAATTAGGTATTAATCCACTTATAAAGTTGGGTAAAGATTATCTCACCAGCAATAATTTTGTGCGTTTAAAAGAAAGTAATAAAGAAACGGAAAAACCCCTAGATAATAAAAAAACAAAAGCAAAACAAATTAAAAAAATCTCAAAATCTGGAGAAGAAAAGATTCAAATTAAAATTGAAGCAAATGCAAATTCTAAAGACAAATTAACAAATAAAACTAATGAAAATAATGAAGTTGTATTTATAGATAAAAAGGATGAAATTGAACTTACAGATGATCTTAAACAATGCAAGAAAAAAAAGAAGAAGATCTTCAGCAAGCATTGAATAAAGTATTCGAAGTTGGAATAGATGAAGTTGGAAGGGGAGCAATTTTTGGTCCAGTTTTTGCAGCAGTTGTAGTATTAACTGAAAAAAATAAATCTATCTTAAAACAAGTTGGAGTGACAGATAGTAAAAAACTAACTCCCAAAAAAAGAAAATTACTTTTACCAAAAATTTTATTACTCTCTTCAGATTATGGAATTGGGCAATCTTCAGCCAGAGAAATAGATAAGTTAGGTATCAGGGTTGCGACAGAACTTTCAATGATAAGAGCTTTAAAAAAATTAAAAGAAAAGCCATATGAATTAAAGATTGATGGCTCCTTATTATTAAGGCCATGGGACGGAATTCAAAAAAACATAGTATCTGGAGACTCAAAGTTTATCTCGATAGCTTCGGCAAGCATACTTGCCAAAGTCTCTCGCGACAATCTAATGGAGAGGTTAGAAAAAAAATACTCAGGATACTTGATATTTAAAAATAAAGGTTATGGAACCAGAGAGCATCTTTCATTAATAAAAAAAAATGGAATAACTAAACTTCATAGGAAAAGTTTTTTAAAAAAATCAAATCTTATTTAATTCACACCAATCTAAAAAATCTTTTACGAGTTGCTGTTGAACCCTTGACTTAATACCCAATAGAATCCCATTTAATACCGAATGACCAGTAGATTCCAAAATTTTCTTTGGTACCAGCTTCAGTAGAGGGGGTTGACTTACAGATACCCCAAGAAGCGCCTCACCTTCTAAACCAACATCAGTTGCTTCCAAATTCGCCTTCAAAATAAGATTAAAATCATCTATCATTCCCAAACCATCCAATGTACTGTCAAGAGCACTCATTTTTAAAATTCCATCTTTATTTTCTACCGCAATTGAGACAACAGGTTTAATATCTAATTGAAAAACCTTAAAACTTGTTACTGTATACTTATATCTACCAACTTCTTCTCGTACTAATTTTTTGGAGTCAAGCATTGCTCCAACAACTCTTTCTTCTTCTAAAAGATATTTAGAAAGATATTCTTTATTACGTTTTACAGAAAGCTTGAGTTTCTGTTTAGCATCAAAAGTCAATAGCATTTTCTATATTCCTCCAATGCTTATTTGATCTCTTTTTTTTTTACGATTAATCATGCGCAAACAAGTTGCATATTTAGGTCCTCAAGGAACATACGCAGAAAAAGCAGCCCATATATTATCAAAGCTTGCCAATTTTCAGACACCTATATTTGTACCATGTAATGGGTTACATTCGGTTATTAAATCAATAGCGTACAACAATTGTGATGCTGCTGTAGTCCCTATAGAAAATTCTGTAGAAGGCGGAGTTACAGCTACTCTTGATGCCCTTTGGAAATTTCCTGAAATTTTTATAAATAAAGCAATTGTTTTGCCTATAAAACATGCATTAATTAGTGATGGAGAACTTTCAAACATTTCAGAAGTATTATCTCATCCTCAAGCATTAGCTCAATGTTCAGAATGGCTATCTGAGAATCTTCCAAATGCAATTCCTCTCCCAACAAATTCAACATCAGAAGCTGTCAAGATGATCAAGGGGAGTAAATTCAGAGCGGCTATTGGTTCAAAATCGTTAATTCAAATCGAAGGACTTAAAGAATTAGCCTTTCCTATTAATGATGTTCCAGGTAATTGCACTAGATTTGTTTTATTGAGCAAAGAATCAAATTCGAATTTAGCTAATATTGCTAGTTTTGCTTTCTCATTAATTTCAAATAAACCTGGTGCTTTGCTTGAAGCTATAAATTATATTGCAGATTTTGGATTTAATATGAGTAAAATTGAATCGAGACCTTCAAAAAGAGAATTAGGCGAATATATAATTTATATTGATTTAGAAATCAATAATCATAATAACATTAAGAATTTTATTGAATTAAAAAATAAGTTAAAGCCACTTTGCAATAATTTTGTAGATTTTGGAAATTATTTTTCTGAAAATGTTGAACTAGATTAATTTACCCTCTACATTTATAAACTCCAAACTCCATTAAACCTTTTCTAAATGCCCAATTCATGAGAAGTATTGTTGGAATCTCTCTAATCGACTTCACCATCGCAATTGGGCCAAGTGACAAAATTACAAAGGGCCTTCGAATGCCTTCAATAATGGAGTCGTACCATGAAGGATTTGTATAGGAATTCCAATTTTCAGAAATAACTAATCCTGAACTATTTTCGTTAGTTCTAAGAATGTTACTAAATTCGTTAATGCTTATAAAATTAGGATGTACCCATTGTTCAAGTAATTGTTTAAGAACTAACTTTTCAAAAAATGATGGAGGGTATGCCCGGAGGTCTCTTGAGTTCCAATCAGCTAAAGCGAAATATCCTCCAGGTCTTAGAGTTCTCAGCATTTCATTTGCAAACCTAGTTTTATCATTCATGTGTGCACCAGCCTCAACACTCCAGACGGCATCAAATGATCCATCTTCAAATTTCAAATCCAAAGCATCCATAACTTGGAAGTTGCAATTTAGCTCATGAGGAGTAAGTTCTCTTGCTCTTTTAACTTGAGCAGAACTTATTGTAATGCCAGTAACATTAAACCCATAATATTTTGCAAGAATCCTAGAACTTCCCCCTATTCCACAACCTACATCAAGTATTCTGGATCCCTTTGGTAATTTATCTAGACCACTCCATTTGACTAATTCATGAACAAACTTAACTTTAGCCTTTCTAAAATCAATATTTTTTTTCCCTGAGGGATAAAAACCCAAATGTATATGTTCTCCCCACAATCTCTCAAGTAATTTATCCTGGGTCCAAGCATCATATGCAGAAGCTACTGTACCTGAAGAAATATATTTTCTAGCATTATTTCTCCATATTATCGCTAGTACTAGAAAGAATAAAACTATTACAAAAAAAGGGAATAATAATTCAAACATTTAATTTTCTCGTATATCAGGAAAACTCTCTTTCAATGCTGTTCTTGCTGCAAGTTGTTTTCTTGTATGATCAAGCATTTCATATTCTCTTTGCAAACGGATAAAAGTATTTCTCTCTTCAAGAAGTCTTTGCTGTTCTTCCGCAACTGGACCGCCCAAATGAGCTCCTATCCAGAATGATAAATCTATTGGGTTGTCAGGTAATTTATCAGGTAGATTATTCTTTGTATTAGTCAATTTACTTGTTAAATTAATAACATCACTAAGTGCTTCTTTTACTGAAACTTTTAGAGAATCTAATTTTTGAAAGTCATCAATGTTATCATCACTAATCCAACTAACCATCGCAGAACAAAATGGAGTCGAACGGGTAATTTCTAAGACTTGAAATCTTTGTTGACCGATAGTGATAATATTACTTCTCCCATCCTCTGCAGTTTGATGTTTTAAGATTTGTGCGCAACATCCAACATTAGCCATACTTTTAGTAGTTGGGTCCCACTTAATCACTCCAAACATAGAATCACTTTCAAGAACGGATTGGAGCATAATCCTGTATCTCGATTCAAAAATATGTAAAGGTAATACTTCTTGAGGAAAAAGGACTACCTCAGGCAAAGGAAATAAAGGTAATTCCCTTACTGAGAGTTCTCCCATTTATACCTCATCTTAATTTTTTTTATACTAATCAATTTGGGGCGGTTTCGGGATTTATTAAAGTTTAACTTCTATATCTACACCACTCGGGAGATCTAGTTTCATTAAAGCATCAATAGTTTTTGCAGAGGGACTGTAGATATCAATAATTCTTCTATGTGTTCTTGTTTCAAAATGCTCTCTAGAATCTTTATCAACATGTGGTGATCTTAGAACACAATAAATCTTCCTTTTTGTAGGTAAAGGTATTGGTCCTATTGCTGAAGCAGAAGTAGTATCAGCAGTTTGGATAATTTTATCGCAAGATAAATCAAGCATTCTTCTATCAAATGCTTTGAGCCTTATTCTTATTTTTTGTTGTGCAATTGATGCAGTCATAGTTTCAAAAAATTTCTAGTAAAGGGTCATTGATTAAAATGACCCTTATCCATAAATCTATATTAGATGATTGAGGTTAAATTTTTAAAATTTCAATTTATTATTTGAGAATTTTAGAAACAACTCCAGCACCAATAGTACGTCCACCTTCACGTATGGCGAATCGCATTCCTTGTTCAATAGCTACTGGACAAATTAATTCTCCAGTCATCTTAATTCTGTCTCCTGGCATAACCATTTCAACATTAGAGCCATCATCTGAGGTAAATGCTGTTATTTGACCTGTCACATCAGTTGTTCTGATGTAGAACTGAGGTCTATATCCTGCAAAGAAAGGAGTATGTCTTCCGCCCTCTTCTTTTTTAAGAACATAAACTTCTCCTTCAAACTGAGTATGAGGGGTAATAGATCCTTTCTTCACAAGTACCATTCCTCTCTCGATATCTTCTTTCTGAACACCTCGTAAAAGTAAGCCAACATTATCGCCAGCCATACCTTCGTCAAGAAGTTTTCGGAACATTTCAACTCCAGTAACAGTTGTTACTCTTGTATCTCTTATTCCAACTATTTCTACTTCTTCTCCAACCTTAACTTTACCTCTCTCAATTCTTCCAGTAGCAACAGTTCCTCTACCAGTAATCGAGAAAACATCTTCAACAGCCATCAAGAATGGTTTATCAACTTCTCTTTCTGGTTCGGGAATGCTAGCATCGACTGCTTTCATTAATTCTTCAATCTTTGATTCCCAAGTAGAATCACCTTCGAGAGCTTTTAAACCTGAAACTTGAACTATAGGAATGTCATCTCCAGGGAAGTCATAACTATCTAGCAGTTCTCTAATTTCCATTTCGACAAGTTCAATAATTTCTTCATCATCGACCATATCGCACTTATTGAGAGCAACTACTAGAGCGGGAACTCCAACCTGTTTAGCTAAAAGAATATGCTCTTTTGTTTGAGCCATAGGACCATCTGTAGCTGCGCAAACTAGAATAGCTCCATCCATTTGGGCGGCCCCTGTGATCATGTTTTTCACATAATCAGCATGTCCTGGGCAATCGACATGAGCATAATGTCTGCCTTCAGTTTCATATTCAACATGAGCTGTATTAATGGTAATACCACGCTCTCTTTCTTCAGGAGCACCATCAATGTCTCCATAGTCTTGTGCTTGAGCTTGACCTTTTTTAGCTAATACATTTGTAATAGCAGCTGTTAGTGTTGTTTTCCCATGATCAACATGGCCAATAGTACCTATGTTGACATGTGGTTTGTTTCTTTCGAACTTCTCGCGAGCCATTTTGAATTAAAGAATCGAGGGTTTAAGAGTTTTTTGGTTTAGAGATCAGGAGTTGCCCTGATTCTTGGAAATGATAGCTTCAGCAACATTACGAGGAACTTCCTCATAATTTGCGAACTCCATTGAAAATATACCCCGACCTTGAGTCATTGATCGGAGTTGAGTGGCATAACCGAACATTTCGGCTAAGGGCACTTTGGCCTGTACCTTGGACAATCCATCATCAACAGATTGTCCTTCTACTTGACCTCGTCTGGAAGAGAGATCACCAATTACAGATCCAAGAAAGTCATCAGGACTTTCGACCTCGACTTTCATCATAGGCTCTAAAAGCACAGGATTGCATTTTTTAACCCCATCTTTAAAAGCCATAGAACCTGCAATTTTGAAGGCCATTTCAGATGAGTCTACATCGTGGAATGAACCATCGACTAGTGTTACTTTTACATCAATGAGTGGATAACCGGCAAGAACACCAGATTCACAGGTCTCTTTCATTCCATTAGATGCTGGACCAATATACTCTTTTGGTATAGCTCCACCAACAATTTTGTTTACAAATTCAAAACCTTTACCAACTTCAGCAGGTTCCATTTCAATAATTACATGACCATATTGACCTTTACCTCCAGTCTGTCTTGCATATTTACCTTCACCTTTAGAACTAGACCTAATAGTTTCTCTATATGAAACCTGGGGGGCTCCTATATTTGCTTCAACTTTAAATTCCCTTAACATTCTGTCAACAAGGATTTCTAAATGCAACTCTCCCATTCCTGCAATAACAGTTTGATTTGTCTCAGGATCTGTACTTACCCTAAAAGTTGGATCCTCTTCAGACAAAGCAGTTAAAGCTTTTGATAGTTTTTCCATATCACCTTTAGTTTTCGGCTCAACAGCTACTGAGATAACTGGTTCAGGGATAAACAATGTCTCCAAAACTATTGGATCATCTGTGTTACACAAAGTGTCACCAGTTGTTGTGTTCTTAAGACCCAACACAGCTCCTAAATCCCCAGCCCTCAATTCATCAACCTCTTCTCTTTCATCAGCCTTAAGAATTACTAATCTAGAAATTCTCTCTTTAGCATCCTTAGTAGAATTCATTACATAACTTCCCTTTGAAAGAACACCAGAATACATTCTTACAAATGTTAATTTACCATAAGGATCTGACATCACTTTGAATGCTAATGCACTGAAAGGAGCATTATCATCTGAAGGTCTAACATCTTCTTTGCCACTTGGCAAAACACCTTGAATTGGTTTCACATCAACTGGAGCTGGCAAGTAATCAACTACAGCGTCTAATACAAGTTGGACACCTTTATTCTTAAAAGCTGAACCGCATAATACTGGAACCAATCCGTGTTTTAAAACCCCTTCCCTAATACCTTTTTTAAGTTGTTCTTCAGATAATTCTCCTGTTTCGAGAAATATTTCTATTAATTCTTCATCATTCTCTGCAACACTTTCCATTAACTTAAATCTCCACTCAGCAGCTTCCTCCTCCATGTCAGAGGGAATTGGTGCTTCTTCAATATCAGTGCCTAAATCGTTTTTATAAAGATATGCTTTGTTGGCTACTAAATCAATAATGCCTGTGAGATCACCTTCAGCACCAATAGGTAACTGGATTGGAAGTGCATTTGCCTTTAGTCGGTCTTTAATTTGCGTATTAACCTTTAAAAAATCCGCACCAGTTCTGTCCATTTTATTAACAAAAACCATTCTTGGAACAGAGTACCTATCTGCTTGACGCCAAACTGTTTCGGATTGAGGCTGAACTCCACCAACTGCGCAGAATACAGCAATAACTCCATCTAACACACGCATTGATCTTTCAACTTCAATAGTAAAGTCAACGTGTCCAGGTGTATCAATAATGTTAATCCTATGATCTTGCCAACTAGTAGATATTGCTGCAGCAGTAATAGTTATTCCTCTTTCTCTTTCTTGTGCCATCCAATCTGTTACTGCAGCCCCATCATGAACCTCTCCTATCTTATGAACTACGCCAGAATAAAACAAAATTCTTTCAGTAGTTGTTGTCTTACCTGCATCAATATGAGCGGCTATACCTATGTTCCTTACTCGTTCTAGGGGAAAGTCGCGTGCCAATTTTAAAGCTCCAAATAAAATAATTTTTGATAAGTGTAGTTCACACTAAAAGCAAACTTTAATAATAATAAACTACTTAAGTACCTTTTGATGAAATTAATATCTGTAATGTGCAAAAGCTTTATTAGCTTCTGCCATTTTATGAGTATCTTCTCTTTTTTTAACAGCACTACCAGTTTCATTTGCTGCATCCATCAACTCACCAGCGAGTTTTTGGGACATGCTTTTTCCATTTCTTGCACGTGAAAATGTAACAAGCCATCTTAATGCCATAGCCGTACCCCTCTCTTGACGAACTTCCATAGGGACTTGATATGTTGCACCACCAACTCTTCTGGCTCGTACCTCGACAAGAGGAGTAGCATTTTTTACAGCTGTTTCAAATAATTCCACCGCATTCCCACCTGTTCTCTCGCTTATTAGAGAAAACGCATCAGACAATATTCTTTGAGCTGTAGATTTTTTACCATGTTTCATCAATCGAGAAATCATCATTGAAGCAAGACGACTATTAAATTGAGGGTCAGGTAGAACAGGTCTTTTTACTGCTGCATTACGACGTGACATTTTTTAAAAAAAGTGATGTTTACAAATTAATCTTTTGGAGCTTTAGCCCCATATTTAGATCTGGATTGACGTCTATCTTTGACTCCAGCCGTATCTAAAGTTCCCCTTATTATATGATATCTAACTCCAGGCAAATCCTTGACTCTTCCACCCCTTAGAAGTACAACAGAGTGTTCTTGCAAATTATGTCCAATCCCAGGAATATAAGCCGTTACCTCGAACCCAGAAGTTAATCTAACCCTAGCAACTTTTCTCAAAGCTGAATTAGGCTTCTTTGGTGTTGATGTATAGACTCTTGTACATACTCCTCTTCTCTCAGGGCAAGCTTTTAATGCAGGAGATTTTGTTTTCTTTGTCAGACGTTTTCTTTCTGAACCAACTAATTGCGAGATGGTGGGCATCTATTAAAACTTAGATAAAAATAAATATTTAATTATCATAACCTTTTACGAGTACCAACTAAAAGTTTTTAATTAATATTTTTTCAAAATTAGTCAAATTTTAATTCTTTGGTAAATATTAATTATCTTTAGATTTATTTTCATATTTATTTTTATAATAGAAATACATAAATAACTAAATAGAATTAAATAATCTATGGGAGAGAGTATCCAAAGAATCGTTGGCCCATATCAAGATAGTTTTTCCCCAAATGGAATAATTGGGGAAAAAGATGCATGTGGAGTTGGTTTCATAGCAAATATTAAAGGGGTAGAAAGCAATTGGATCCTAAAACAGTCCCTTAAAGGCCTTAATTGCATGGAACATAGAGGAGGTTGTGGAGGAGATAGTGATTCAGGAGATGGAGCGGGCATTTTATGTTCAATTCCATGGGGATATCTAGAAGAGGAAATTAATCTAAAAAATAATCAAGAATTTAATAGAGGTTTAGGCATGGTTTTTATGCCTAATAAAAAAGAAAAAATTGAAGTATGTAAATCAATATGTGATCAAGAAGCAGAACAATTAAACGTCAACAAAACATTTTGGAGAAAAGTACCTGTTAATAATGAAATCTTAGGTCCATTAGCTAAAGCAAATGCTCCATTCATCTGTCAGTGGATTTTATATATAGATAAAAAAGATAATCAGGATGTTGAAAGGCTTTTATTTCAATTAAGGAAAAGAATTGAGAAAAAAATAAGAGAAACTTTCAAAAACGATGTTGGGGATTGTGAATTTTATTTTTCCTCACTAAGTTCTCGAACAGTTGTTTATAAAGGTATGGTTCGCTCTGAAATATTATCCGAGTTTTATCAAGATCTAAAAGAAGAAAGTTTTAAAGTTTCATTTTCTGTTTATCATCGTAGATTTAGTACTAATACACTTCCAAAATGGCCGCTAGCTCAACCCATGAGATTTTTGGGTCATAATGGCGAAATAAATACTCTCTTAGGTAATATCAACTGGGCTAAAGCTTCAGAAACACATATAGATGATTTTTGGGGAGAGTTATCTAATGAAATCAAGCCCATTGTTGATGTAAACAAAAGTGATTCATCAAATCTTGATGCAACCCTTGAAATCAATATTCGTTCAGGTAAGCCCATTACTGACTCATTATTAAAACTGGTTCCTGAAGCATTTAGAGATCAACCAGAACTTGAGCAGAGAGAAGATATAAAAGCTTTTTATGAATATTCTGCAAGCCTGCAAGAAGCTTGGGATGGTCCAGCACTTCTTGTATTTGCTGATGGAAATTTTGTCGGAGCAACACTTGATAGAAATGGCCTAAGACCAGCAAGATATTCAATCACAAATGATGGTTTTGTAATAATGGGTTCTGAAACAGGAGTTGTAGATCTTGAAGAAGAAAGAGTAATAGAAAAAGGTCGATTAGGACCGGGACAAATGTTGGCAGTTGATTTTCATCAGAATAGAATTCTTAGAAATTGGGAAGTAAAATCTGAAGCCGCTAAAAGGCATGATTATAAAAATCTTCTCAATAATAGAACTATAAAAATTGAAAATAATGAATGGGTTAAAGACTGCAAACTAAAAGACCTTGAGTTGTTACAACAACAAACTGCATACGGTTTTTCAGCGGAAGATAATGACCTCATCTTAGATTCAATGGCTTCATTAGCTAAAGAGCCTACTTATTGCATGGGCGACGACATCCCATTAGCAGTTCTTTCATCTAAGCCACATATTTTATACGACTACTTTAAGCAAAGATTTGCGCAAGTTACTAATCCTCCTATTGACCCTCTGAGAGAAAAACTTGTAATGAGTTTAGAAATGCATCTAGGAGAAAGATGTTCGCCATTTGAAATTAAAGATGCTAAACCCTTTGTTCATTTACAAAGTCCTATTCTTAATGAGGAAGAACTCATTTCCATCAAAAAATCAAAAATTAAATCTCAGACTATTTCAAGTTTGTTTGATTTAGAGGAAGGTATTCAAGGCTTAGAGAACCAATTAAAAGCAATCTGTAAACAGAGTGAGCTGTCTATAAAAGAAGGTTGTTCTTTAATTATTATTTCTGATAAAGGAATTAATCCTAAAAAGACTTTTATACCTCCTTTACTTGCTGTTGGAGCAATTCATCATTATCTCCTTAAAAAAGAAATAAGGCTAAAAGCTTCTCTAATAATTGAGACTGGTCAATGTTGGAGCACACATCACTTAGCTTGTTTAATTGGATATGGAGCAAGTGCAGTTTGCCCTTGGTTGACCTTCGAAGCAGGTAGACACTGGTTAAAACATCCAAAAACACAAAAACTCATTGATAGCAAAAAAATGAATCCATTATCAATAGTTGATGTTCAAGAAAATATTAAAAAAGCTTTAGAAGACGGTCTAAGAAAAATTCTCTCAAAGATAGGTATCTCACTTTTATCTAGTTACCATGGTGCACAAATTTTTGAAGCTGTAGGCCTTGGATCTGACATAATAAAAATTGCTTTTGATGGCACAACAAGCCGTATCGCTGGCATAACATTAAAAGAATTAACTAATGAAACACTTTCAATACATACGAAAGCCTATCCAGAGATTGATTTAAAGAAATTAGAATTTTTAGGATTTGTACAATTTAGAAATAATGGAGAATATCATTCCAATAACCCAGAGATGTCCAAAGTTCTACATTCAGCGGTAAAACAAGGGCCAGGATACGATCATTTTGAAACTTACAAAAAACTTATTAGTAATAGACCGACAACATCTCTTAGAGATTTACTAACAATTAATTCAACAAGAAAAAGTATTCCATTAGAGGAAGTTGAAAGTGTTGAATCAATTTGCAAAAGGTTCTGTACTGGAGGAATGAGTTTAGGTGCTTTATCCAGAGAAGCGCATGAAGTTTTAGCAGTTGCAATGAATAGAATTGGTGGAAAAAGTAATAGTGGAGAAGGGGGAGAAGATCCAGCTCGTTTTAATATTTTAAATGATATCGATGAAAATACTCAGTCAGCGACGTTGCCATTTATTAAAGGCTTAGAGAATGGCGACACCGCATGTTCAGCTATTAAACAAATCGCTTCAGGAAGATTTGGAGTTACACCTGAATATCTAAGAAGTGGTAAACAACTCGAAATTAAAATGGCTCAAGGTGCAAAACCCGGAGAGGGGGGACAATTACCTGGTCCAAAAGTTGATTCTTACATCGCAAAACTAAGAAATAGTAAACCTGGAGTAGCTTTAATATCTCCTCCCCCGCATCATGATATTTATTCAATTGAAGATTTGGCTCAACTTATCCACGACTTACACCAAGTTCATCCAAAAGCGAAAGTAAGCGTTAAACTTGTTTCTGAAATAGGTATAGGAACTATTGCTGCTGGAGTAAGCAAAGCTAATGCAGATGTAATTCAAATATCAGGCCATGACGGAGGCACAGGTGCATCACCCCTGAGTTCTATTAAACATGCAGGTTTACCATGGGAACTAGGTGTTGCTGAGGTTCATAAATCTCTCTTAGAGAATAACTTACGCGAAAGAGTAATTTTGAGAACTGATGGAGGTCTTAAAACAGGCTGGGATGTAGTTATTGCAGCTTTACTAGGTGCTGAAGAATACGGTTTTGGTTCTGTAGCGATGATTGCTGAAGGATGCATAATGGCTCGGGTTTGTCATACAAACAAGTGTCCGGTTGGAGTTGCTACCCAAAAAGAAGAATTAAGAAAAAGATTTAAAGGTATTCCAGAAAATGTTGTCAATTTTTTCTTATATATTGCTGAAGAAGTAAGACAGATAATGAGTAGTATCGGTGTTTCTAAAATGGAAGAACTGATTGGTAATCAAGAGTTTATTTCTGCAAGAAATATCGACCTTCCAAAAACTTCTAATATTGATCTTTCTTCTTTAGTAAATAAACACTCAACCCCTGATAGATCATGGTTAAAACATTCAAAAACTGCCCATAGTAATGGTTCTGTATTAGAAGACGAGTTTTTGTCTGATACTGAATTTATAGATTTAATTAAAAATCACGAAACATTAACCAAAGAAATTGAGATAAAAAATACAGATAGAAGCGTTTGTGCGAAAATATCAGGCGAAATCGCAGAACTTCATGGCAACACTGGCTTCAATGGCGAACTCAACTTAAATTTCAAAGGATATGCAGGACAAAGCTTTGGTGCCTTTTTATTGAAGGGAATGAATGTTCAATTAATTGGAGAAGCAAATGATTATGTTTGTAAAGGAATGAATGGAGGAATGCTCACAATAATTCCACCAAAAATAGAAAAATCTTCCTCCGAACAGGTTATTTTAGGTAACACCTGTCTTTATGGAGCAACAGGCGGAAAATTATTTGCATTAGGAAAATCGGGAGAAAGATTTGCAGTAAGAAATAGTGGTGCTACAGCGGTAACAGAAGGAGCAGGTGATCATTGTTGTGAATACATGACTGGTGGAAAAGTAGTTATTCTAGGTTCCACAGGAAGGAATATTGGTGCGGGCATGACTGGTGGAATAGCTTTTATAATTGATGAGAATAACGATCTAAGTAATAAAGTTAACAAGGAAATAGTTAGCATTCATAAAATAACTTCATCAAAGCAGGAAGATATCTTATTAAAAATTATTAGAGAATATCAAGCAAAAACAAATAGCTTAAAGGCTGCCAAAATAATTGAAAATTGGTCTTATTACAAGAGTACTTTTAAATTAATAGTTCCCCCAAGCGAAGAAGAAATGCTTGGCATAAAGAAAATGTAAATGCCTTTCTTTATAAAAACTGAAATCATAAAAAAAGAATACTTAATCAATCATGATTTAAAACAAAAAATAATTAACGAACATATTGATTGGATAAAAAAATTAAAAAAAGAGGGAATTAATATAAAAAGTGGTTTTTTAGTAGATGAGTTAAAAAGGCCTGGTGAGGGAGGATTACTCATTCTTGAGATGAATAATTATAAAAATGCATTAAAAATCATTAAGAATGATCCAATGATTAAAAATGATCTAGTTGAATGGAAATTAAATGAGTGGATAGATTCAAATAAATAAAAATGACTATCTTGGATACTTTTTCATAAGATTTTGAATTTCTTCAGCATGGTAACTGCTACGAGTTAAAGGAGAACTAACTACTTGCATAAATTCCAAATCTTTTTCCCCGTAAAATTTATAATAATTAAATTTTGAGGGACTCACAAATCTTTGAACAGGTAAATGATTTGGTCCAGGAGATAAGTATTGGCCAATAGTAACAATATCAACGAAATTACTTTTTAAATCATTGAGAAGACTTAAGACCTCCTCATCTTTTTCCCCTAAACCAAGCATAAAACCTGACTTTGTATAAACTTTGGGAGAATATTCTCTGGTCCTTTTAAGCAACTCAAGAGTTCTCTCATATTTACCCTGAGGTCTAACTTTTTTATATAGCGAAGACACAGTCTCAATATTATGGTTTAAAACGTTTGGATTTGAATCAAGAACTTTTTCAAGCGCTTTCCAGTTGCCACAAAGATCAGGTATTAAAAGCTCAATAGTAGTTTCAGGCGATTTTTTTCTTACTTGATAAACACATTCAAAAAATTGCGATGCGCCACCATCCTCAAGATCGTCTCTATTAACTGATGTGATTACAACATGTTTAAGCTGCATTCTATAAACAGCTTCTGCTAAACGATATGGTTCTGTTGGATCTAATTCTCTTTTAGATCTATCAAAATCAATATCGCAATATGGACATGCCCTAGTACAGCCAGGTCCCATTATAAGAAAAGTAGCAGTGCCACTTGCAAAACATTCACCAATATTTGGACAACTTGCCTCTTGACACACAGTATTGAGATTTAAATCATTTAACAAATTTGCAGTATTCCCAATTCTCTCAACTTGAGGAGCTTTTACTCTCAACCAATCAGGTTTTGAAATTAAACTATTGGAATTATTAGTCAAATTAATTTTTTCTAGCCTGTATTCTTATTTTACTAAAAACATTTTGAATTAACTATTAATAATTTCAAAAATGAAGACTATTTAATAGAGGTCAAAAAATAAATGAATTTAAATAGTCCATCGATAATCTAAAAAATCCTAATTCAAGTTAATAATTACAAAATATTTTGTTCTATCAACTAAGGATAAAACAGTATTTAGAGCGTTATTTTTAATATAGATATCAGAACACTTTTTTATCCATTTTTTAATTAGTTTTTATGTAATATTAATGTTTTTTTGTACTAAAAAGTGTTTTTTTTTCTATTTATTGATACAGTAAAAAATATACGTAATAAAACATTGACTCTCAAATTTAAAAGAAAGCGTATTTTACTATCTGAAAAAAATAAAAACTCTAAAGCAATAGGTTATGCTAGGGCTACTAATAATGAATATGAATATTTAGAAGAACAAATAAACATTTTAAAGGAAGAGGGTTGCAGTTTAGTTTTCTCTGAATTGATAAGTTTAGATGAAGAAATCAAACCCCAATTCAATAAAGCTATAAATTGCTTGTCTAAAGGCGATCAATTAATAATAACGCAACTTGATCGAGCGTTTAAAAATAAAAAAGAATGTTTGAGGACAATAAATAAACTTATTAATAAGGATATTCAATTGCGAACTTTGAGTGGTTTTTTTGCGGCTAATGAATCAACTAAAGCAAATTCTTCAATTTTTCAGATTTTATATGAATTAGATAATTTAGAAGACAAAAATTCAAGTGAAAGAAAAAAAGAACAACTAATGCGCAGAAAATTATCCGGAAAGAATCTAGGAGGAAGGCCCAAAATAAGTTCTTTAAAAGAATCTTTAGTAATCAGATTACGTAATGAGGGATATTCATATCGATCAATCAGATCACAAACAGGAATTGCATTATCAACAATAAGAAGAGTTATTTTGGAAGGAGAATTAACATAAAATGAGGAAGAAAGAAATTGAAAATTTAATTAAAGAAAATTTTAAAGATACAGCATTACGTATTTATGAATTAGATAATGAAGATAGAAAAAGTTTGCTAGCAGAATATAGAGAATGGATTATGAATGATTTAGATTCTGAGGAGGTAATGATGTTACCTTATGAAGCTTATACTAATGAATTAGATTCTAATTACTTAGACGATTTACTTTAGTCCTATATTTTATAATTCTTATTAAATCCATAAACTTCTTTGGCTATTAATGGTAAGAAGGAAGTATCTTTAGAATATTTTTCACCATTACAAAAAACAACTAATAAAGTGTGAAAAGATTGACTATTAGTCCACCAAGCTGAATCATGTCTAACTTCAGACATTAAGCCTGCTTTACTCCAAAGATTAATGCTTTCTGGTAGTCCTTCACCCAAAAAACCCTCTATTTGATTAAGAGAATCGTTTTTAAGAACAACTTTATTTAAATTTCTTTTTAAAAAACTTCGTAAATTTAAGTCATTTTTTTGATAATCGATATGAATCATAATTTCCTCCAAAACCCTTGCAGCTGAATCAGAATTCATAGCGTTTCTATTTTTATTATCATTCCCATAAAATTCTTTTTCACGACCATATGGTCCATCATCCCAGGTCTTCTGACAGCAATTTATACCACTCAATTCCTCCCAATGTAAATCATGTAGCCAATCATTTATTATACTCCTTTGATATTTCCAATTCTCCCATAATTCCCCTTCAATACAAGGTCCACTTGTTGTTCCAGTAAGTAAATCAATTAAAAAGCATGTTGCATTATTACTTGAGAAAGACAACATTTTCCTTACAGCATCATTAAGTTCATCTGATAATAATAAACTTCCTTTTTTAATCCAATAAAATGCAGCAAGGCCATAAACCAACTTGACTATGCTAGCAGGGTAAACCATTTTTTTATTATTAATACCAGTTCCAAAACCTTTAAATACACGGTTATTTTCACTTTTATAATTAATCCAAGTTATAGCAATATCTTCTCTTGAAAAATCTTTATTATGAGTACATACTCTCCCTAAAATATCATTTAGGGCTAGACCCATTTCTTTACTTAAATAGTAAAAGGACATTGTATGGAAAGTTATAAAAAACCTATCTCACTATTTAAACAAACTAATTTTTCAAAAACTATTTGGTGGAAATTAAAAGTTAATATTTCTGGATATCAAAATGAAACAGAAAATAAATTAGTTACTGAAATATTTAAAAATAGAATTTTTAGGCTTATTTATCCAAATATTTATCAAAACAACTATAAATTTTCAAGAATACTAGTTCAACTATATGAAGATGGTTACATCTGTTGGATAAATTTAGATGGATTGATTATTGAAAAATATGAATTAAATAAAACTGAGAGTTTAAAAAATGAATACTTCCTTATAAAAGATAAAATTACCTCAATTTTAAAATGGATAAAGGATCAAGCTGAGTTAACTAATGAATACCTTTGGGGAGGCACATTAGGACCAAATTTTGATTGTTCCGGTTTAATTCAGACTGCTTTTTTAAAACATCGCATTCTTATACCTCGAGACTCTTATCAAATAAAAAGTTTTTGTAAACATCTTTTTTATTTCAAAGAGTCATATGCATCTCTTAGACCTGGCGATCTTTTATTTTTTGGAAATATAAAAAAATGTGATCATATTGGAATCTACAAAGGAGACGGTTTGTATTACCATAGCTCTGGAAAGGATTTTGGTAGAAATGGAATAGGATTAGATACCCTAAAGCAGTCTAATGATAAAATCTCATTGCATTACCAATCCAAGCTTATTTCGGCAGGAAGAGTTGTTAGAAATTATAGATGGGACAGGACAATACGTTAGTAAGTAGAGCTCACCTTTTAATTTAAAATTAAATTTTAAATATTACTTATCCTTTTATTTAGGAATTACCCAGCAGTCCAAATATTTTTGATAATTGGCATTATGGTATCTAAGTGTAATGTCCCAACAAGTAGCCAAGCAAATACAGCTCCTCCACAGCCTCCTAACCAAAATCCACTTGTAAAATCAGCCCAACCAGCTCTTGTAAATAAGTCCTTTGGCGGATTATTAACAGTCGCATCTGGAGGTTGAACATTAGGTGCTTTACCTGGTGCATTATAAAGAACTAAAAGTGCTGTCAAAATATGAACAGCTCCAATAGCCGCAAGAAGTCCAGCAGTTAGAGCAAATTCAGAATTTCTTAGTGGGCCTGTCATAGTGAAAGGACCGTATAGGAGATATCCAAAAGCTGCTCCAGTTTCTAAGCCTCTAAAATTAGGAGAAATTCCTTCTCTATAAAAAGGCAAATTATTTATAAAAGCTTTGGTAAAATAGCCACTATTAACTGGGGTAGCTAAATTACCAACACATGGATCAGCAACAGTTTTTACTGCCCATTGTTCTGCAACACCAATATCATTTGGTTGAACAGAATTATCTATGTATTTCTCATCAAACTTAATTGAACTTGTTGATTCTGAGAATGATTTTTGAAAGTCGCTCATTTTTTTAATAGTTTAGTGTTTAATAATTTATTCAGTTGCTGTAATAAATCTTCCAATCAATACGATAAAAACAGCAGGCATTGCTATACCAATTAATGGAACAAAAATTGAGGGTAAAAGACTTGGTAAATCAGATGGCATAGTTCTTTAAACATCTTTAAACACTTTAGTATTTATCTGCTAAATAATGTTAATTTTATTACTGGATGATATAAAAATTATTAACTTTTTACATGTTAAATTTTTTCGCAATTATACTTATTATTTTTATTGGAATATTACTTCTAGTTTTTAAAAAAAGAAGCTTTAGAAGGTTAATAAATAGCGGCAAATTACATTCTATTAAATTAAAAAAACATAGAAAAAATAATAGTCAATTTCTTTCTACTAAAAAAAGTGTTTTATACAATCACGAAGAAAAAAAGTACTCTGTATTTCATAAAAATTCTCAAAGAAAGAAAATGTTTAGTCTTTTTAAAGGTAATAAAGAAGACAAATTAAAAGCATTAAAAATTGCGGAAGAATTGGCTGATAAATCAACATTATCTATTTTACGAAAAGGATTAAGAGATATGTCTCCTGAAGTGGTTGAAATTTCAGCTTTATTAATCAGAAAATTCAAGTAAAAATTTAATTTTTATTGGTACTATTTATTGACCTAATTCTATAAATTGGACGCTTTTGACTTTCATGATATGTCCTAATTAAAAGTTCACTCAATAATCCAAAGCTAAATAATTGAACCCCAGCAATTCCTAAAATTAATGCAAACATTAGCAACGGACGACTTCCAATATCCTCACCCATTATTTTTAGAACTATCAAATAAGAACTCATTACAAGGCTAATCAAAATACTTATAATTCCAACAAAACCAAATCCATACATTGGTCTTGTTAAAAATTTAGTCATAAACCAAACAGTTAGTAAATCCATTAAAACTCTAAAAGTTCTATCGATTCCATATTTACTAGATCCATATTGCCTGCTTCTATGATTGACTTTAATTTCTTTGATTCTTGCACCTTCAATCTTTGCTAAAACGGGCAGAAACCTGTGAAGTTCACCATACAAGTTAATATCATCTATTATTTCTTTCTTAAAAGCTTTTAATGAACATCCATAGTCATGCAACTTCAAACCTGTTACGTGAGCTATTAATTTATTCGCTATTTTTGATGGTATCTTTCTATTAATTAATTTATCTTTTCTATCAAACCTCCACCCACAAATCAAATCATAACCATCATTAATTTCCGAAATTAATGTAGGAATATCATTTGGATCATTCTGTAAATCACCATCCAAAGTAATAATAATTTCACCTTTAGAATTATCAAAGCCAGCAGACATTGCTGCAGTTTGCCCATAATTTTTGCGAAGGGAAATTACTGACAATTCTTTAATTTTGAAAGTTAGTTCTTTCAAGACTTGATAAGTATTATCGTTAGAACCATCATTGACTACAATCAATTCAAAATTAAATTCATGAAATGACATTACATTTTTAACTTCATCCAATAAAAAACCAATACTCTCACTTTCGTTGTAAACAGGGATAATAATAGAAATTACTTGTTTTATATCTGACATTTATATTTAATAATATTTATATAATTTTAACTTAATTTTGAGCATTAAAATTAAACAAAAAAAATCACCACAAATGTGGTGATTTAGATTATTTAAGAAAAATTTAACCAAACTTACCTGAAGTTGATGCTATTACAAATGCACCGAATGTAAGAATGTTTCCAATTGTGAAATGTGCTAATCCAACTAATCTAGCTTGAACAATTGAGAGTGCAACTGGCTTGTCTCTCCAGCCAACAAGATTAGCTATTGGAGTACGCTGATGTGCCCAAACTAATGTTTCAATTAATTCTTGCCAGTAACCACGCCATGATATCAAGAACATGAAACCAGTAGCCCAAACTAAGTGACCGAAAAGGAACATCCAAGCCCAAGGAGATAAAGAGTTTACCCCGAATGGATTATATCCGTTAATTAGTTGAGCAGAGTTTAACCAGAGATAATCTCTGAACCAACCCATTAGATAAGTTCCTGATTCATTAAATTGTGCTACATTACCCTGCCATATTGCTAGGTGTTTCCAATGCCAGTAGAAAGTTACCCATGCTAGTAAATTTAATGCCCAGAACATAGCTAAATACATAGCATCCCAAGATGAACTATCACAAGTACCTCCACGCCCAGGTCCATCGCAAGGGAATGCATAACCTAAATCTTTCTTATCAGGAATTAATTTTGTTCCTCTAGCGTCAAGTGCACCTTTGATTAGGATTAAAGCAGTTGTATGAAGACCTAAAGCGATAGCATGGTGAACTAAGAAATCTGCAGGACCGATAGGTAAGAAAGCACTTAATGCATCTTGTCTATTGATCAAATCCATCCAGTAATGATTACCTGGTAATGAATTAGCAGCGAGACTTGCTGAACTTGTAGGATCAGATAATAAAGCGTTAAAACCATACATCATCTTACCTTGAGCAGCTTGAACAAATTGAGCAAATACTGGCTCTATTAGAATTTGCTTTTCAGGATTACCAAAAGCTACAACAACATCGTTATGAACATAAATTCCAAGAGTATGGAATCCCAGCAACATTGTTACCCAACTAAGGTGACTTATCAAAGCTTCTTTTGTTCCAAGAACTCTTGCTAATACATTGTCTTTATTTAATTCTGGATCGTAATCTCTTACAAAGAAAATGGCTCCATGTGCAAATGCACCAACCATCAAGAACATTGCTATGTACTGGTGATGACTATATAAAGCAGATTGTGTGGTGTAATCCCTGGCTATAAAAGCGTAAGAGGGAAGTGCACCCATATGTTGGGCTACAAGAGAAGTTGCTACACCAAGTGATGCTAATGCAAGTCCAAGTTGGAAATGTAATGAATTATTTACAGTTTCATATATTCCATCATGGTTAATTCCGAAACTGCCTTTATGAGGGTCATTAGGGTGTCTT
This sequence comes from Prochlorococcus sp. HOT208_60m_808G21, assembly GCA_002026015.1. Lineage (GTDB taxonomy): Bacteria > Cyanobacteriota > Cyanobacteriia > PCC-6307 > Cyanobiaceae > Prochlorococcus_A. The sequence continues at coordinate 27,761 of MWOY01000154.1, forward strand.
GTATTGTGAGCTTCTGTAATTTCTTTGAGACTATGACCAATACCAAAAGTATTTCTATACATATGACCAGCAATTACAAAAACTGTTCCAATCGCAATATGGTGATGCGCAATATCGGTAAGCCATAATGCTTCACTTTGAGGATGAAGACCACCCAAGAAAGTAAAGATTGCTGTTCCAGCCCCTTCAGCTGTTCCAAATACTTGATCTAAAGAATCAGGATTTTGAGCATAAGCTCCCCAGTTCAAAGTAAAGAAAGGAGCTAGACCTGCAGGATGTGGAAGCACTGTTAACCAGTTATCCCAACCTACATGCTGTCCTCTTGATTCAGGTATAGCAACATGAACCAAATGACCTGTCCAAGCAATACTACTAAAACCAAATAAGACAGCTAAATGATGATTTAATCTTGACTCTGCATTTTTAAACCAAGCTAGAGAAGGTCTGAATTTTGGCTGTAAGTGTAGCCAACCTGCAAATAGAGTCCAACAAGCCAAAATACTCATGAATATTGAAGCTTGGAAGAGTTGCTCATTAGTTCTCATTCCAATTGTGTACCACCAATGGTAGAGACCTGAATAAGCTATGTTTACTGGACCGCTTGCTCCAGCTTGTGTCATCGCTTCTGTGATGCCAGATCCAAAATGAGGATCCCAAATAGCATGAGCTATAGGGCGGACATGAGTTGGATCAAGTACAAATTGCTCAAAATTACCCTGCCAAGCAATATGAAATAAGTTACCAGCTACCCAGAGGGCGATTATTGCTAGATGTCCAAAATGTGTAGAAAATAGCTTCTGATAAAGTTTTTCTTCAGTCATACCATCATGACTTTCAAAGTCATGAGCGGTAGCTATTCCGTACCATATTCGTCGGGTTGTGGGGTCCTGAGCTAGACCCTGGTTAAATGATGGAAATTTTGTTGCCATTGAATTAAAAAGGTGAAGTTCAGGTTATTAGCCCAGCCCGAAAAGGCGAGCATGGAAGAAGGCCCATGTGGTAGCAATCCCACCTACAAGGAAGTGAGTAACACCTACTGCACGTCCCTGAGTAATAGATAGAGCTCTAGGTTGAATGGTTGGTGCAACTTTTAGTTTATTGTGTGCCCAAACAATTGATTCGAACAATTCTTGCCAATATCCTCTTCCGCTGAAGAGGAACATTAAACTGAAAGCCCATATGAAGTGAGCTCCTAAGAACATCAAACCGTACATGCTTATTGATTGACCATAGCTTGTTAATACTTGAGAAGCTTGAGCCCAGAGGAAATCTCTTAACCAACCATTAATAGTAATTGAACTTTGTGCGAAATTACCACCAGTGAGTCCCCAAACATCACTCTGCATTTTCCAAGAGAAGTGGAAAATAACTATTGATAAACAGTTATACATCCAGAAGAGAGCCAAGAAAACGTGATCCCATGAAGAAACTTGACATGTACCACCTCTTCCAGGACCGTCACAAGGGAATCTAAATCCTAAAGAAGCTTTATCAGGGATCAACCTTGAACTTCTTGCATAAAGTACTCCTTTGAGAAGTATCAAAACAGTTACATGGATTTGGAAAGCATGAATATGATGAATCATTAAATCAGCTGTACCTAATGGGATTGGAGCTATAGCTACCTTTCCACCAACTTCTACTAAACTTCCATTAAAAACTTCACTCAAAGCTTTATGAGGTAAAGCTTCTGCAGTACCTGCTAAGAGAGAAGTTCCAACAGCAGATGCTTGAATACTCTGCACCCATTGAGCAAAGATTGGCTGAAGTTGAATTGCAGAATCACTAAACATATCTTGGGGTCTACCCAAAGCTCTCATAGTATCGTTATGAATATAGAGTCCAAAACTATGGAATCCTAACCACATACATACCCAGTTCAAATGACTAATTAAAGCATCTCTTGCCTTAAGAATTCTGTCTAAAACATTATCGATATGTTTTGCTGGATCGTAATCTCTAACCATTGCAATTCCAGCATGCGCACCTGCTCCTACAATGAATAATCCACCTATCCACATGTGATGGGTAAATAATCCAAGAACTGTCATGTAGTCAGTAGCTATATAAGGATATGGAGGCATCGCATACATGTGATGAGATACGAGTATGCTTATTGATCCAAGCATCGCTAGGTTTACTGATAGCTGAGCATGTCTACTTTCTGCCATGAACTCAAAAAGACCTTGATGACCTTTGGGTGCAGGGAATAATATTGGATCTCCTTGTTGTGAATCTAATATTTCTTTCATACTATGACCAATACCGTAATTGGTTCTGTACATATGACCACCGATTATTGCTATTACACCAAACGCTAAATGATGATGTGAAACATCAGTCATCCACAAGCTTCCTGTCACAGGGTTAAGTCCACCTTTGAAAGTAAGGAAGTCTGAGAAAGCTAACCAATTTAAACTAAAGAAATTGCCTGTACCACTTGCTAATCCTGGGAAAATCTGACCGATAATTTGTGGATCGCAGAGTTGATGCGGCATAGGCATATCTGCAATAGTTGCTATTTCTTTTCCATTAATAATTAAAGGAGAACCTGCATCAATTGCATCTAAAAGTGCAGCAGTAGGAGCTCCGATATGAATACAATGGCCAGCCCATGCTAATGATCCAAGTCCTACTAAACCTGCTATGTGGTGGTTGAGCATCGACTCAATATCTTGGAACCACTCCATTTTTGGAGCTGCTTTATGATAATGAAAAATTCCAGCATGGAGCATAAGTGCAGCCATTACTACAGCACCTATTGCCAAAGCCATTAGTTCACTTTCATTGGTTATTCCCCATGCTCGCCACATGTGGAATATTCCTGAGCTGATTTGAATTCCGTTGTAGTTAGCACCAAGATCAGCATTTAGCATTTCTTGACCAACAATTGCCCAAACTTGCTGGGCTCCTGGTTTTACATGCGTTGGATCAGCTAACCAACCTGAATAATTAGAAAATCTTGCTCCATGGAAAAATGCGGCACTCATCCATATAAAAATGACTGCAAGATGTCCAAAATGAGCTGAAAAGATTTTTCTTGTTGCTTCTTCAGCATCGCCTGTATGCACATCAAAATCATGCGCATCAGCATGCAAATTCCAAATCCAAGTTGTAGTTTTTGGACCTTTAGATAATTTACTTGACCAGAAACCTGGCTTATCTAATTTGGCAAAATCAATAGGTCTTGGATCAGCCTTAACGGGATCCTCCAAAACCTTTTTGTTTTTTTCTCCACTTTCTGGTGGGCTGATGGTCATCTAGCACCTCGAAAATAATTGACATTAAAGCCGATTGATCGGATCTTGAACTTATTTTTAATGATAATGTTCAAGAAAACGAATCCTTCGGAACTTTAGATATTCGTTTCAAAAATAATAAGGCAAAGATTCTTTCGTTATGCATTAACGTAACAAATGTTCTAATGATTGTTACTATATGAATATTTTGTTAAATTACAGTCTACGACATAATTATGAGTATTTTTACTCAAATTTAATATAAATTTCTTAAATTTTTTTTTATATTTCAAAGACAATTTTTTAAATCAAGCGACAGGATATAATTTCAATATAACTATCAATAGTTTCTGATTTGAAAGGAATTGCTATAGGTCTATCTAATAATTCAATAGAAATTTTAAAAAGGCTTAAAAAAACTGAATTTGTCAAAGATATATACATTGCAGGTTCTTCGAACAATGATGGGGCGGAAAATGAACTTGTTCAAGTACAAAAACCTAGAGAAATCTTATTTAAAAAATGGCCGGAAATAGATTTAATAATTTTTATAGGCTCCATTGCTGCATCAATTCGCATAATAAATTCTTTTTTAAGCTCTAAAGATCAAGATCCTGGTGTAATAGTTATAGATCAGAAATGTTCCAAGATAGTTCCTTTAATTGGCTTACATCAGTCAAATACACAAAATATTGCTTATCAAATTGCTAATTTACTTGGTGGCGAAATAATAGAAACTAATAATTCCAATAATCAAAGCTTCTTAAATCTTGATGCATTTGGGAATCAATGGGGTTGGGAAAGATCTGGCAACATAAAGGATTGGTCAAAACTAGTAATTAAACAAGCAAAGAACGAAAAAATATTTTGCAAACAATTATCTGGTAATAGCTTATGGAAAAATTCAGAATCAGGGGGGATTATTAATCAAATTAATGAAAAAGAAATTGAGAAACCAGATTCAACATTTCATGTGAGTATATTCGAAAATCATTCAACAAATTGGCATCCGCCCGTATTATGGATTGGCATTGGATGTGAAAGAAATACAAGCAAAGAATTAATAGAAAATTCCTTAAATAACTTATTAGAGTCGAGAAATTTGTCCAAGTATTCAATTGCGGGACTTGCAACGGTTGATATTAAAAAAGATGAGAAAGGAATTTTAGAACTTGCTGAAGAAAAAAACTTGCCTATAAAGTTTTTTAGTAAAGAAGATCTTTCAACAATAATTGTTCCAAATCCTTCAAGTGTTGTAAAAGAGGAAATTGGCACCCCTTCTGTAGCAGAAGCCTCTTGTTTACTTGCAGCAGGAGAAGAATCAAAATTACTAGAAGAAAAAAGAATTTTTAAAAATCAATCTGGGGCAGTAACAATCGCTGTAGCAGAATCAAAATATCAATATAAGCCAACGCATGGCGAAATACATATCATTGGAAGTGGTCCTGGTGATATCTCCTTCCTAACCAGTAATACAAAAAAAGCACTTTCAAGATGTATTGTTTGGATCGGATACAAAATGTATTTAGATTTAATTAAGTCCTTAAAAAGGAGTGACCAAGTTTTAATTGAAAGTAAACTTACTGAAGAAAAAGAGAGATGCAGTAAAGCAATTAAACTAGCTCAGGAAGGAATAAAAGTGGCTTTAATTTCTTCAGGTGAATCTGGATTTTATGGCATGGCAGGTTTACTTTTAGAATTACTTCAAAAAATCAAAAAAGAATATAGACCTTACTTTGAAGTACATCCAGGTATAAGTAGTGTTCAATTAGCGGCTGCGATTAGTGGCGCACCACTAATGAATGACTTTTGTTCGGTAAGCTTAAGCGATAAACTAACACCATGGTCTTTAATAGAAAAAAGAATTGAAGGAGCTCTTGTGGGTGACTTTGTAATAGCTTTATTTAATCCTCAATCCATTGAAAGAAATTGGCAGCTAAAAAGTGTAATAGATATATGTTTAGAATCTAGGCATGGCGATACTCCAGTTTTAATAGCTAGACAAGTAGGAAGAGAAAATCAAACAAAAAAATTTTTTACTTTAAACACCATTCCTTTTAAAGAGATTGATATGTTATCAATCATTATTATTGGCAATTCTCAAACAACCCTAGTTGACGAAATATTTCTCACTCCCAGAGGATATTTACAAAATTAAGTTTACATAATCCACAATTTTATAAATAGAATGTTTTTCTTTGCTTTTTCTTTATAAGAATACTAATCTTTTATAATAATGATGTAAGAAATTAATTGAAAAATATTGGTTTAATTTTGTTTGACATTGATGGGGTAATCCGCAGCGTAGAACATAGCTACAGACTGTCATTAAAAAAAACAGTTTACAAATTTTCCGGATGGGAGCCAAGTTATTTAGATATTGATAAAGCAAAAAATGAAGGGATCTGGAATAATGACTGGGATTTAAGTTTAGAACTCATAAAAAGATATATAAAAAAAGAGAACTTAAAGCGTAAAATTCCTCCAAGAGAGGAAATAGTAAAATGTTTTGAAGAGTTTTACTTTGGTGGAGATCCAAATAAAGATAGTAAATATTGGTCCGGTTTCATAACAAATGAGGAGTTATTAGTTGATAAAAAGTTTTTTGATTTAATTCAAGGTAATGGAATAATCTGGGGTTTTGTTAGTGGTGCAGAGTCTGCTTCTGCAAAATTTGTTTTAGAAAAAAGACTTGGACTAAAATCACCACCATTAATAGCTATGGGAGATGCCCCTGATAAGCCTGATCCTAAAGGTTTTATTAACTTATCAAAAAAGCTTATTGGAGGTAAACTTGGCGAATCAAAAATTCCAATTGCATATGTAGGAGATACTATTGCAGACATAAATACAGTTATAAACGCTAGAAAGGAAATGCCATCTCAGAAATTCATAAGTATCGGAATAGCTCCCCCTCATTTACATTTAAATTCTCGATTAAAAGAACGTAATTCTTACGAAAAAAATCTTAGAAATGCAGGCGCTGACTTGATTTTAAATTCTATTTATGACCTTAAAGATATTAATCTTGACTTATTTTAAAACAAATATAAATTAAAAAAATTTTAAATAAATCACGGAGAGGGAGGAAATCGGACTAAGACTGAGTGAGTAGATATAGCAAGGGATGACACTCTGACTGATGGGATAGTAGGAATTTTATCCCCTATTTTATCCCCTGACCAGAAGACAATAATTAACTTCTAATTTTTAATTAATGCCAGATCTTCGTATTTAATATCTATGGATGCTATTTTTTCTAGCCTATCTAATCTCGCCATTAGTTTTGAGACTTTATTCTGTAGTTTTTCATTTTCATCAGTTAAAGTACCAATTTTAGTTTCCATTACTTTCTTATCTTTCATACTTATTTGAGAAGGTTCTTTCAATTCTCCTAATTTGAAGACAAAACCTGCTTTAACCACTCCACTATCTAAAGTTCCTCCTCCATAAGACTTTGATCCTCCAAATACATAAGATCCACCCGCATTGACATCAACTCTTTTATTAACCTTAGAAGCACAACCAAAACCAACTGCATATCTACTACTGTAAGCACCAGTTCCAACTCCACAACTCAGTTTGGATTCTTTTGATGTTTGAGGTAAAGCAGTAAGTGCTGCTGTTAATGCAGTTGAACCTGCTACTCCTTCTCCAATTTTTTTGATATTTGACTTGTTACTGTCAATTTGTCCTTGAACGCTTTTACCATTGATGTGAAGATCTGAACCATAGATGTTAAGAGGAATTTTTGTTCCATTTTCATCTTCTGCCCAAATTGGATGAGCACCATTTAAAACATCATCTCCTATAACAAATGAGTTTTTACCAATATGTATATTTCCATCTGAGTCCTTTTTAATAAGGTTCCCTCCAGAGACTGATATTCCAGATTGGTTAATTGTTGTTGGATTTGATGTTGGTCCAATTTCTAAAGTATTTTTTGTTGAATCTCCAATTCTTGCAGTTGTTGTAGAACCTGATTTTGTACTGATAAGACCTTGTAGAGCACTTATATCAGTATCATTGCTTGAGATATTTGATGAGTTGGTTGAGATACTAGAGGCGTTTGATGCGATATCAGTATCATTGCTAGAAATATTATTTTTGTTTGTTGTTACTTGAGCGCTATCCCCTGCTTTAACTTCTACTCCATCAATTAGTAATTTACTATTATTAGTGACATTAATATCAATTGCATTATTATTTTCATCTTTAGCATAGAGTTTTTGTACTCCATCTTCTTCTATAGTAATAAGTGAATTTTTACCAATATGAATTTCACCAGAATCTTTTTTGGTAATAAGTGAAACTCCATCAACCAATAATCCTTCACCACTTATATCTATATCATTACTATCTGTTCCGATTTGTATTGAACCATCTGAATTTTTTTTGATAACTGAAGATCCACCAATATTTAATCCACTGGTAGATATATCAATATCATTACTATCGCTTCCTATTTGCACTGATCCATCACTTTTTAATTCATATAGTTTTGTTCCATCTAGTTCAATTTTTGCACCACCACCGGAAGTGCCAACTACATTTGGACGTGCGTAAGTTGAATCATAATCTGGTTTCCAAGAGACACCTCTATCAGTCCATATATCCGTCGCTAAGTTGTATGATTGCATTCTGCTATTTGGATCTTGCCAATAAATATCTCCAGTAGATGGTTCAATATAATTTTGAGTCGCGGGACTTGAATTGGTGCATCCAGATCCAGGATAGTTATCATTCGTAAAACATTTTGTAGTTCGCAGTGTTGCTTCTCCAGTTGCATTGTCAACTGTAAAGAAATCTAATCCTAAACTAGTATTACTATTTGCTTTTACTGCCCAATAATCCCAATCTGCTCTGAGAGCATTTGTTTGAGTTACTAATATTGAAGAGGCGAATAAGGATGTAAAAAATTTTCTTGAGAGTTTCATAATTACTACTTTTTGTTGGAAATAAATAAAAAATTTTAGAAAAATTTTAAGTGTTTATACTTACAGAAAAAAAATATTGCTTTACATAAGGTAATATCTCCTTTGACTAAAAATATTGAATTTTATATGAGAGTTTCATTTATTTTTCTTTTACGCAGTCAGCTTCATATTTTCCATATTTATCAATAACGTAATTTAAACCTTCTTTAATTTCATAGATAGTTTTAACTTGGGAAACGTAATTTTTATTAAATGAGTAAGTATCTCTATATTGGGAATCACCATCATTGTGTTCATATTGAACGACATATTTTTTTGGAGTAACAGTTAGATTTCCTAATCTTTTTTGAATCTCTTCTTCTCTAATTTTTTTATATTCTTTATATCTTCTTGATTTTTTAATTCGTTCTTGTTCAATTTCCTTAGGTGACATAGGAGCAAGATAAGTCCCATCTTTTCTTTGTGCTTCTTTTAATAAACGCCTTCTTTTCTTTCCTTCCCCTAATTTCTGGAAATCTTTTGAGGATCTTAGTAACTTTTAATTTTTCCCAATGTTATCCATTGACTCATAGAAAAGAGTTGATTTCTCTAATTTTAGATCGACTGTAAATTATCTATTCCTAACCATAAAAGTAATAAGCGATTAATTCATTTCATCCATTCTCAAAACATAAATAAGGAGCAATTAATATAAGCAACTAAAAGGCATTTATAAGAGATTGTCCCCCAATTAATTTGGATTGTCCCTTAAATTGTCCCCCAATTATCTGGAACTTCGTGGTATCTTATGAATTATCTTGATCTCTCCAAAACTACCACATGGTAGATATAGCATGGTATTTGGACGGTATATGATCTTCTCTAATTTCGATTTATAACGGAGAGGGAGGGATTCGAACCCTCGACAAAAGTTACCTCCTGTAACTCCTTAGCAGGGAGCCGCTTTCAACCACTCAGCCACCTCTCCAGTTCTTATACATTATCAATTTTTATGCAAACATTCAAAATTTTTTAGTTAATCGAAATGTCTAATCTACTTCAACTTTTGGTAATCTATTTTTAAAAGAACAAAGAATTTCCCAAGGGATAGTGTTAGATTTTCTTGCCCATTCGATAGGAGAAATTGTTTTATATCCATCAGATCCTAGTAATACCAGGGTACTACCAACTTTAATTTCATTAGAATCGGTTATGTCTACCATCATTTGGTCCATAGTTATAGATCCAACTTGAGGATAAAATTTATTATTATAGATAACGCTAATCTTGCCTGAGAGATTTCTTGGTACACCATCAGCATAACCAATACTTAATACAGCTAACTTAGTTTTTCTATGACTTACAAATTTGCCTCCATAACTTACACTTACACCTTTATCAATAGTTCTTATAAAAGCTACTTTGACCTTCAAAGATAGAGCTGGTTTTAGCATTAAATTTTTATTTAATTTTGACAAAGGTTTATATCCATACATAGATAATCCAACGCGTACCATATGGAAATGGAAATTTTTATCAAGAAGCATTCCCGCTGAATTAGCCAAATGAGTCTTGATATTTTTTTTTCTATCAACATTAATTTGCTTTAATAATTCCTGAAATTTCTGCCTTTGTAATTGTGTAATACTTTTTGGATCTAATGAGTTGAGTTCATCTGCAGATGATAAATGACTATATATTCCCTCAATAGCAATATTGTCAAAAGATTTGATTTTTTCAAATTGCTGAACAAATTTATTATATTCAAATCCTAATCTTGACATTCCCGTATCAACTTTAAGATGTAAGGGAAATTTCAATCCAAAGTGCTTACCAATGTTATTGCAAATTAAACATTCTCTTATACTACTGATAGTTGGCATAAGATCATTTTTAAAACATATAATAAGATCCCTTTTTGTATAAAGATTTCCGAGGATAAGTATTGGTTTTTTAACTCCAGAAGAACGAAGCTTAATGCCTTCATTTAATGTGGCAACACCTAATTGAGATGCTCCACCTTTGATAGCATACTCTGATACTAATTTCGCATCATGTCCATATCCATCAGCTTTAACGACTGCCATAAATTGACAATTTTTACTTAATTTTGATCTTAACTGTCTAACGTTTGTTTCTATTGCTTTACCTTTAACTTCAATCCATGCTCTTTGTTTTAAATCTATATCTTTTTCAAAATTTGGAAATTTGTCAAAATTAAATACCTGATTTGTTTGACTATTTTGCATTAACTTTGCACAAATATGTGCGCTTATAGAAATATACAGTTAGCATGACATGTAAATTGAATTTTGGCATGGGCCAGACTCTAGTTTTAAATGCATCTTACGAACCTTTAAACATCACTTCCTGGCGAAGAGCAGTAATTTTGATGATTAAAGGTAAAGCAGAAAGCTTAGAGGAAGATAAAACATATTCGATACATAGCGGGAAAAAGTTGCCAACAGTTATAAGACTTCGTTACTACGTCAAAGTTCCTTTTAGAGAGGTTTCCTTAACAAGAAAAAATATTCTTCTGAGAGATAATAATGCATGCCAATACTGTAACTATAGAGGTAGTGACCTATCAATAGATCATGTTTTACCGAGAAGCAGAGGCGGAACAGATAACTGGGAAAATGTTACTACGGCATGTCTCAGATGTAATGTACAAAAAGGTAATAGAACTCCAGAAGAGGCTAATATGCCATTAAAACGTAAGCCTTATCGTCCATTAAGTAATCTAAATTTTGAAGCTACAAGACAAATTGACTCTGGCAGGCATAAAGAATGGAGTAAATATGTCATAGGAGTTGCAATCTAATAAAAAATCTTAATTTCCTTCTTTATTGAAATCTTCCATCATTCTTTTTTGTTCTTGCGCTATGCATGCATTAATAACTTCTTCTAATTGACCAGCAAGAATTGGCTCAAGAGAAAAATTGGAACCTAATCTATGATCAGTTGTCCTATTATCTTTAAAATTGTAAGTTCTGATTTTTTCACTTCTATCTCCTGTTCCAACCTGGGAAAGCCTTTGTGATCTCTCTTTTGCATTGGCTTCTTTTAATTGAATTTCATACAATTTAGCTCTTAAAATTTCCATTGCTCGTTCGCGATTTTGCAATTGTGATCTCTCTTGAGTACAAAAAACTCTTATACCTGTAGGCTTGTGGAGAAGATCAATAGCTGTCTCTACCTTATTAACATTTTGTCCCCCTGCACCTCCTGATCTTGCTGTTCCAACCTCTAGATCTATTGGATCAATTTTAACCTCAACAGGATCAGCCTCAGGCATAACGGCCACTGTAGCAGTAGAGGTATGAACTCTACCTTGAGATTCAGTGGCTGGAACTCTTTGAACTCTATGTACACCAGCCTCAAATTTAAGTTGACTATATACAGAATCTCCCTTTACGGAGATAACTAACTCCTTAAATCCACCCATATCTGACTCAGAAGCACTAACAGGTTTTACAGACCATCCAATTTTTTGTCCATATCTTTCATACATTCTTGCTAGATCACCTGCCCAGATACAAGCCTCGTTACCTCCAGCGCCGGCTCTGATTTCTAACATTACACTTCTTTCATCTCTTGGGTCTTTTGGCAATAAGGCGATTGTGGTTTTTTGAATCAGTTTACTCTTAGATTCCTCTAGAGTTATTAACTCCTCATTTATCAAAGATTCCATTTCTTTATCATTTCTATTCTCTTTTAGTAGATTTTTTGAATCTTCGATTTCTTTATCAGTATCAAGCAACTTATTAAAATCAATCACCAAAGGTTCCAATTTTGACCTTTCTCTTGCTATTGATTCTAATTTTTTTGGATCATTAGCTATATCAGGATCTGCAAGTTGCACTTCCAAATTTTCAAAACTTTCCGAAGCAGTTTTCAACCTTGCAATTAATGTTGAGTATTCCAATTGAAATTATGCTTAATTTTTGAAAATTCTATTTTTTAGAATCTTTTTCTTCTTTTTGCTCTTTTGATGTAGCTGAATTAGCTGAACCCATTCCATATTTTTTCATAAACCTATCAACCCTACCTTCTGTATCAAGAATTTTCTGAGTTCCAGTGAAGAAGGGATGATTACCACTCCATACATCAACATGTAATTCAGGCTGCGTTGAGCCAGTTGTCATTACAACTTCTCCATTACAAATAACTTTTGCATCTGGATACCATTTTGGGTGTATTTCTGATTTTGGCATGATTTAAAATCCTTTAACGTTTAGAGAATTGAGGAGCTTTTCTTGCTTTTTTAAGACCATATTTTCTTCTTTCCTTAGCTCTAGGATCTCTACTGAGATGACCTTCAGTTTTTAGAGGTTTCCTATTGTCAGGAGATAATTGACAAAGTGCTCTTGCTGCTCCTTGCTTGATGGCATCTGCTTGACCTGTCAATCCACCACCAAAAACATTTACAAGAATATCATAAGAATTTTCAAGGCCTAATGTTTGCAAAGGTGCTTTTATTGAATTTAAGTGAAGAGGGTTAAAATTTAAGTAATCATCTCCAGAACGACCATTAATTTTTATTTGTCCATTTCCTGGAATCAAGCGCACTCTAGCTACTGAAGTTTTTCTTCTTCCAGTTCCCCAATATACAGCTTTGTTTTTTATTTGACTGTTCATTTTAATAAATTAACTATTTAATAATACAGGATTCTGAGCAGCATGAGGATGATCAGCACCTTTATAAACTTTTAGTTTTTTAAATTGCTGTCTTCCTAAAGAGTTATGTGGCAGCATACCCTTAACAGCTTGCTCAATGATTCTTTCAGGAATTCTCTCTTTTAGAGACTCAAATTTTTCAATTTTCATTCCTCCCGGTCTTCCAGAATGTCTTCTATACAACTTTTGTGATGCTTTTTTACCTGTGACCTCAATTTTTTCAGCATTGACTACAATTACGAAATCTCCAGTATCTAGATGAGGTGTAAATGTCGGTTTATTCTTACCTCTTAAAACATTTGCGATTTCTGTAGCAAGTCTCCCAAGTGTCTTATCTTTTGCGTCAACTAAAAACCAGTTTCTTTCAATGGTTTCTAAAGATGGAGTAATTGTTTTATTCATTTACCAAATTTATTCAAATAAATTTAAAGTTAGTCTTAAATTCTACCTTATTGGAGGAATATTAAACAACAGTTTTGAATGATTTACACAAAAAATTTGCTTAATTAAAATTTACTTAAGAAAAACCCTTTATTAAAAATAAAGGAAAAAAATCATTGTTATTAATCTTTTTAAAAACATTTTCTTCATAAACAGCATTTACAAA
>MWOY01000155.1 GCA_002026015.1 Prochlorococcus sp. HOT208_60m_808G21
AAACCTTTTAATATATTTATCTATTGGAATCCTTGAAAATGGAATCTCAGTAAGATTCCTAGGGAGTTCTTCTCAAGAAGCTAGGAAATGTTTTTTTTGTATTTGGAAACAAATCAGGTCTGTTTCTGGATTTTGTGAGCCAAAATATCAAGGTGTATGGCCTTTACAAGATTCTATGAATTATTAATTATGTTCAATAAGAACCTTTTTTAAGAATTTATAGATTAATTTTTTATTATGCATCTTTCACCTCAAGAAAAGGATAAATTATTGATTTTTTCTGCTGCGCTCTTAGCTGAAAGAAGGCTTAGTCGAGGTATTAAGCTTAATTATCCTGAAACAATTGCTTTTTTGAGTTTTCAAGTTCTTGAAGGAGCTCGAGATGGAAAAAGTGTAAGTCAATTAATGTCAGAGGGAACTACCTGGCTTTCAAAATCACAAGTTATGGAGGGCATTCCTGAAATGGTTGATGAAGTTCAAATAGAAGCAGTTTTCCCTGATGGGACAAAGTTAGTTACCATTCACAATCCGATTAACTAGTTATGAGTAATTTAATTCCTGGCGAAATAATTCCTGAACAAGGTGAAATCGAATTAAATCTTGGTAAGGAAGTTAAAACAGTAAAAGTTTCTAATTCTGGTGATAGACCTGTACAAATTGGATCTCATTATCATTTTTTTGAAGCTAATAAGGCTTTAATTTTTGATCGAGAAATAACACTTGGTATGCGTCTTGACATTCCTGCAGGAACAGCAATTAGATTTGAACCTGGAGATACAACTGATGTCAAATTAGTTCCATATACAGGTTTAAGAATTGCACATGGTTTTAATTCATTGGTTAACGGTTCTTTAGATACTTAAAATTATGTCTTATAAAATTAACAGAAATACTTATGCGCAAACTTATGGACCCACCACAGGAGATAGAGTAAGGCTTGCTGATACCGAACTTTTTATAGAAGTAGAAAAGGATTTAACTACATACGGAGATGAAGTTAAATTCGGTGGAGGTAAAGTTATTCGAGATGGGATGGGACAGTCTCAAGTAAGAAGAGCTGATGGAGCTGTTGATACCGTAATAACTAATGCTTTGATCGTAGATTGGTGGGGAATAATTAAGGCTGATGTGGGTATAAAAGATGGAATGATTTTTGAAATTGGTAAAGCTGGTAATCCTGATATCCAGGATAAAGTCGATATTGTTATTGGTGCATCAACAGAAGTCATAGCTGGAGAAGGCCATATTCTTACTGCAGGGTCAATTGATACCCATATTCACTTTATCTGTCCCCAACAAATTGAGACAGCACTTGCCTCCGGAATTACAACCATGCTGGGAGGAGGAACTGGACCTGCAACTGGTACAAATGCTACTACATGTACTCCTGGTTCTTTTCATATTTCAAGAATGCTTCAATCTGCAGAGGCATTTCCCATGAATTTAGGTTTTTTTGGAAAAGGAAACTCAACAAATGAGAGCAATCTTATTGATCAGGTTGAAGCTGGTGCATGTGGATTGAAGCTTCATGAGGATTGGGGAACGACTCCCTCGACAATAAATTCTTGTCTTAATGTCGCAGGTAGGTTTGATGTACAAGTATGTATTCATACTGATACTTTAAATGAGGCAGGCTTTGTTGAAGATACCATTAACGCTATTGCAGGAAGAACTATTCATACCTTTCATACCGAAGGAGCAGGTGGAGGTCATGCACCAGACATTATTAAAATTTGTGGAGAAAAAAATGTTCTTCCAAGTAGTACTAATCCAACAAGACCTTACACGAGGAACACATTGGAAGAACATCTTGACATGTTAATGGTTTGTCATCATTTAGATTCTAAAATCCCAGAAGATATCGCATTTGCTGAATCAAGGATTAGAAGAGAGACTATTGCAGCTGAGGATATTTTGCATGATATAGGCGCCTTTTCAATAATTGCTAGTGATTCTCAAGCTATGGGAAGAGTTGGTGAAGTAATTACAAGAACTTTTCAAACCGCTCATAAAATGAAAGTCCAAAGGGGACCTCTATCAGAAGATTCTGATGAGAACGATAATTACAGAGTAAAGAGATATATTTCTAAAGTCACAATTAATCCTGCAATAGCTCATGGTATTGATAAACATTTAGGGTCTATAGAAAAGGGTAAAATTGCGGATTTGGTATTGTGGAAACCTTCCTTTTTTGCTGTAAAGCCTGAATTAGTTGTTAAAGGAGGATCTATAGTTTGGTCCCAAATGGGCGATTCAAATGCTTCAATTCCTACTCCAGGTCCTGTACATGGTCGACCTATGTTTGCAAGTTTCGGCCAATCTCTAATTAAGAGTTCTTTTACCTTTTTAAGTAAAAATTCAATTGATCAAAATATTCCAAATAAATTAGGCTTACAAAAGAAATGTATTGCCGTAGAAAATACCAGAAATATCAATAAATCACACTTAAAACTAAATAGTAAACTACCAAATATTTCAGTAGATCCTCAGACTTATGAAGTTTTTTCTGATGGGGAACTTCTTACTTGTGAACCTCTTGATGAAGTTCCAATGGCTCAAAGGTACTTTTTACTTTAGTAGTTTTTAATTAATTCTTTTTCAGTTGTTTTTATACCTTTTGACCCAGCAATTGCCAAATCTTCTTGCAGTTTGTTCTCACAAGATAGAACTCTTGACCAACTTGGTAACTGCTGTGTCGTAGGGCAAGCTAAGTAATCTTCTGTAGCCGGTCTCAATAGTTTCGCAAATTTTTGTACTGACAGCTCTTCTTCATGCCTATCGTAAGGAAGTTGATTAACTGCTGAATCTAATCCAAATTGTTTTACCCGATCTTCCCCAACTCTTTTGTAGAGAACTTCTAATGTTGCTAGTTGAGTACTTGTTAAGGTCTCTGCTTGATGCTCCATGAGACCTCTTAAAACACTTGAAAGTATTTCTGTACACATTTTTTGCAATCCTTCTTTAGATGAATCACCAATATTCTTATGTTTATGATCAAACAAACCTAGGTCAACTTGGGCTATTTTAGAGGTTCTTACGTTTCTATAAACCTCTGATAATAAACCTATCTCTAAACCCCAGTCACAAGGAATTCTTAAATTCATAGCAAGGTCTTTAGTGAAAGCAAACTCACCTGCTAATGGATATCTAAATGACTGAAGATATTGTAAAAAAGGACCCTTCCCTACTAACTGCTCAAGACTTGCCAATAAGGGACCCACAAATAATCTTGTTGCTCTACCTTGCAATTGATTGGTCTCTAAAGATAACCTGCTGTAAAAAGCCTTTACATATGATATTCCATATGATTCATCCAGAAGTGGAAGTATCATTCTTGAAGGATACAAATGACTAAAAGTTCTTATATCAGCATCAAAAAGAGCAACAACTTCTGATTTTCTCGTCGCAACTCCTATGCCTTGCCAAACAGCCCATCCTTTTCCTGGAGTTCCTAAAAGTTCTAACCCATTTTTTTCTTGGCTTTTTAAAAGTTCTATTACAGAGGGAGAATTAGTCCATTGCACATGAACTGGAAAAGGCATTGAGTCAAAAAATGATTTTGCTGCTTTAACTTGCTCAACAGTTTTTGCAGAGAGAGCAATAACTAATTCATTTAACCCAGTAAGGTCTCTTAAAACTTCTCTTATGTCTTTTAATGCTGGACGCTCAAATTCTTCATATAAGCAAGGAATTAGAATACTAGTTGATCTTTTTTTAAGACTTTTGTTTAATTCTTTAAGTAAATTTCTTGTAACTCCATATTCATGTATTGTTGTGATTAAACCTTGTTGAAAGTCCATTTTCTAATTGATGTGCAGAATAGTATTAATACTTCGTTGATTTTTTCAAAGTGAAGCAAATTGATTCAGAGAAAAAATTAGATAGATTAAAGATTGATAAATTGTTAAAAACAATTTATTCAAATAATACTACAGAAGAAATTAATTTTATTTCAAATCAATTATTACAGATTTTAGATGATTTCTCAGAGAAATCTGCTTTTGAAGAAATAAGAGACAAGGATAGATGGAATGAATCTTATTCGGTTTTGATAACTTATGCAGATAGTATTTATAAAAATGGCGAGGCAACATTAATTACTCTTAGTGAGTTTTTAAGTAAACATTTTGGCAGTCTTTCTAAAGTTTTACATATTCTTCCTTTTTTGAAATCTACAAGTGATGGAGGTTTTGCAGTTTCAAGTTATGATTCTTTAGAAGAAAAGTTTGGTGGGTGGGATGATCTCAAAAGTATTTCTAAAAATCATGATTTGATGGCTGATTTAGTATTAAACCATGTCTCATCATCTCACCTATGGGTTCAACAATTTATTAAATCCCAAGAACCAGGTATTTCTAATGTTTTTTCACCGAAACAAAATCTTGACTGGTCACATGTAGTTAGGCCTAGAAGTTCCTCTTTGTTTTCTCAAATAAAAACTGAAGATGGTCCCAAACAAGTTTGGACAACTTTTGGTCCAGATCAAATTGATTTGAATTGGCATAATCCAAAAATGACCCTTGAGTTCTTAAATTTAATTATTACTTATTTATCTAATGGAATTAAATGGTTAAGGCTTGATGCTGTAGGTTTTATTTGGAAGGAATCAGGGACAACTTGCTTGCATTTACCTAAAGCACATTCAATTGTAAAACTCTTAAGAGTTCTTTTAAATAACCTTCTTGATGAGGGAGTTTTAATAACTGAAACTAATGTTCCGCAGAAGGAAAACTTATCTTATCTGATTCCTGATGATGAAGCCCACATGGCATATAATTTTCCATTACCTCCTCTTCTCTTGGAGGCTATTATTACTTCAAGAGCTGATATTCTAAACTCATGGATTTTTGATTGGCCTATATTACCTGATGATACTACTTTATTTAACTTCACAGCATCGCATGATGGTGTTGGGCTAAGAGCTCTTGAGGGTTTAATGAATGAGCAGAGAATTAAAGATTTATTAATTAATTGTGAGAAAAGAGGCGGATTAGTGAGTCATAGACGTTTATCAAATGGTGATGATAAACCTTATGAATTGAATATTAGTTGGTGGAGTGCAATGGAAGACTCTAGTAGAGATGCTAAAAGATTTCAATATGAGAGATTTATTTTGAGTCAATTATTAGTAATGGCTTTGAAAGGGGTCCCTGCATTTTATTTGCCAGCATTACTAGCTTCAGAAAATGATATCAAAAGTTTTTCTATGACTGGTCAAAGAAGAGACCTTAATAGAGAAAAGTTTAAATCAGAAAATCTTTTAGCCGTTTTAAATAATCCGGAATCTAATGCTAACAAAAACTTAAAATATCTACGCAATGCTATGGATGTAAGATCAAAATTAAAGCAATTTCACCCTTGCTCAGAAATGAAATGTTTATCTAAAGGTAGAAGTGATATTGTTGTAATCAAGAGAGGTATAGGTCCTGAGTCTGTTTTTGCAATCCATAATATGACTGATAATAAAATAAATTATCAATTGAATGATAATGATCTACCAAAAATAATTGATAATGATTTCAATACCCATGATTATTTATCATCCACTAAATACAATTGCAAAAATATTAGTCTTGCTCCTTTTCAAGTAATTTGGCTTAGTGCTTTATAAAAATGATAGAAAATTCTTCTATTTGGGTAGTAAGTGATGTAGATGGTACATTAATGGATCACTCCTATGATTTATCACCTGCTAGAGAAACTATAAAAAAACTACAAAAATTATCTATACCCGTAATTCTTTGTACAAGTAAAACCGCTTCTGAAGTAAAAGTTATTAGAAAGGAACTTAACTTGATGGATCCTTATATTGTTGAGAATGGTGCAGCAATATATGGAGAATCTCTTAAAAGAGTAGATGGAGAAATTATCCTTGGAATTAAATACGAATCTCTTGAAGAAATCTTAACTTTTATTTCTAATGAAATTGATTATAAACTTACTCCACTTAATAATCTCACTGATCAAGAAGCCACTCAGCTCACAGGTTTAGAAGGAAATTCATTGAACTTAATGCGTGATAGGCATTGGAGCATGCCTTTTTTAAATCCGCCAAGTTTTTTAGAAGAGAAAATTAATATCTGTTGTAAAAAGTTCAATGTTGATATTTTTAAGGGAAATAGAATGAGTCACTTATTATCTAAAAAATCTAATAAAGGTAAAGCAATAAATGCTCTTAAAGAATATTCAAATGTTCAAAATATTGAAATTATAGGTTTAGGCGATTCTCCGAATGATTTACCTCTACTTTTAAACTCAGATATTAAGATTGTTATTCCTGGAGTAGATGGACCAAACTTAAATTTACTAGATCAATTAAAAGATTTGGAATTTACTTTAGCTTCTGAACCAAATGGATATGGTTGGAAAGATGAAATCAATAAATTGATAAATAAGCGAGAATTAAGTTAGAAAGATGAAAGATTTAAATGTTAATTTTCCTCTTGATAAATTTGAAGAATTAATTATTGATATAGGTTGGGAATCCTTGGATGATTGGTTCAATTTTTGGAATAAACAAAGAAACATTCTTTCAATTAATCAATATTGGAACAATAAAGTAAATGAGGATTGGATTTGGGGTTTGGCTTTACCTCTTTTATCTCAGGCTTATAAATTTCAAAATAATTTTTCAGATAGAAAAATAATTGGAATCTCAGCTTTACCTGGGACAGGTAAAACAACACTAGGTAAATGGCTCGAAGCTATATCATTAAAATTAAACTTCAAAATTGCGGTTATTTCAATTGACGACTTTTATCTCCCATCAAACGAAATGAAATTAGCGATCAAGAATAACCCTTGGAATGTTTCAAGAGGGTTTCCTGGTAGTCACTCAATAAAATTAATGTATGAGAAATTATTAAATTGGAAGATAAATGGAGAATTAAATGTACCAGTTTTCGATAAATCTTTAAGAAATGGTTTAGGAGATAGATCTCATTGGAGATTAGATAATCCTGATTTAGTTATTATTGAAGGGTGGTTTTTAGGAATAGAACCTTGCTCAATTGATGTTAAGGATCATCAGATACAATCAACAGTTTTAAGTCCAAATGAATATTCATATACATTAAAGATTCAAAAAAATCTAAACGAATATTTAGATGTTTGGACTTTAATTGACAATATTTGGCACTTAAAGCCCTTAAAGAATGAATATATGAATATATGGAAAACTAATCAGGAAAAAGAAATGTTTTTACAGAAAGGTAACGCCCTTCAAGATGAAAAATTATCTAATTTTTTGAGAATGCTTAATGTCTCAATTCCTCATAAAAGTTTTGATGTTATAAAATCCTATGCGCTTTTATTAATTGATCAAGAAAGAAATTTAGTTGAGGTTGGATTGAATTTATAGTATTTTCAAATTTCTTTTTTTTCAGTAAATTTTTATACATTTTTTTTAGCTCTAAATAGTGTTTAATAATTAATATTTTGCTGTTTAGGGATGGTTGAGTTTTCTTACAAAAATGAAGGCGGTAGGATGGTTGTATTGAGATGTATTGGGCCATCAAATTTTTTCTTAGAGAGAGTTTTATTTCCAACTGACATTCTTACTTTTATGGCTCCAAATGATTCAAGAGTTGAAATTTGGGGAAATGAATTGTATGGACCCAAGTTGGAAGAGAGAATAAGAATTTCTGCTGATAACGAAGATTCAACTTTAGTGGCTTAGAACAGATTTTTTCTAATTGTCTTCGAGTCAAAATTTTTTACAAATACCTATTTTTTATTGATATTATCAAGCTAGTTTAAGTTTTATAGATGTATTATTTTTCTTCCTTTGCAATAGGAGGTTTCGTTCCTTCTGCAGCTGTCGCTGGAGTTTTACTTTTAGTTGGGTTAGGGGCCTTCTTTTATCTTGGTATTAAAGGACCTACAGATTATTAAACATGAGTTAATGAACAAATTGTATTTTTATTTTTCATAAACTTCTTGAATCAATAACCATTATGGATTTAACAACTATTTTATTTATATTAAGCTTACCTTTCGTTTTATTAACAGTTTATTTTGGGACAAAAAATGATTTTTACGAGAGTGAAAATTATAAAGGAGATGGTTGTGCTCACGATGTAAAAAGGTGACTTTATTAATAATCACCCCTAATTACACAGATCTATCTACTATCAAATTATTATACTTGTTTGTATATTTTATTAGTAATTTATTATTCCTGCCTCAATAGAAGAATCTAAATCCCTCATGGGAGTAGTTTTAAGGTGGGACTACTGCTCATAAACTTCTTGCCTTCCTAAATGCCCTTGTCCATGGTTTCCAATCGTTAACTAATAGATCGCTTTTGCAGAATCAGAAAAGATAATGGAAAAAATAGATTTTTTTATTTTTCTGCACTAGCTCTCAATTTTTAGATGTATATTGCTATTAATTAATTACGTAATTTAATAATTTTTTGGAATATTTAAGATTTGTTTTATATGGATTAATTCAAGGGTTTACGGAATTTATTCCTGTAAGTAGTACAGCTCATTTAAAAGTTATATCTCTTTTATTAGGTATTGATGATCCGGGAGCTTCTTTATCGGCTACTATTCAACTCGGAAGTGTTTTAGCCATAGCTTGGTATTTTAGGAATGATATCTTTAATTTCAGAAATCAATCTTCCAAAAATTTTCTGGAATATTTCTTACATGAAAGATTATTAATGTCTATGTTCATTGGTACTATCCCAATTGTTTTTCTTGGTGGGAGTATAAAAATATTTATCCCTTCTTTTTTTGAAAATGTTCTTCGTTCAAATATATCAATAGCTTTAGTGTCATTTCTAATGGCTTTTTTTATGTACTTGGCAGATAGTTCGAAAAGAGGTTCCATTAATATTAAAAATCATAATTATTCAGATAGTTTTTTTATAGGTTTTTTTCAGGCATTTGCTATTTTACCCGGTGTTTCAAGATCGGGGGTTACTATTTCAAGCGCTCTATTAGCAGGATGGGAAAGAGGCGAAGCTGCGAAATTTTCTTTTCTTTTAGGGATGCCAGCTATCTCTCTTGCCGCGATTGTTGAGTTTATTACTTCTTTTAATGATTTTTTTTTATTGGGATTTCTCCCTCTTTTAGTTGGTCTTATTACGACATTTTTGTCATCTTTATTTGCTATTGATTTCCTATTAAAGTATTTTTCTTCCAATGGATTGAAAATATTTATTATTTATCGAGTTATTTTTGGTGTTGTAATTCTTTTGAATTTATAGTTTGATGTAAAAAATTTTTTTTTGTAATTGTGTTAAGGTTTTAAAAAAAATTCTTTCTAATGAACATTTTTATATCCTTTCAACTAGGTGAAGTGGAAGTTTCAAATTTTACTATATTGGTTTTAGCTTTTTTTTCTTCTTTTACATTCATAGCAGTGGGTATAAGTTCATATAAACTATACAAATCCCTTATAAATGAAGACGATAAGTAATCGGAACGGCGGGATTTGAACCCACGACCCCCACTACCCCAAAGTGGTGCGCTACCAAGCTGCGCTACGCCCCGTATCTTTACTATAAAGATAAGATTGATTTAAATCTTACTCTTAATAGGATTGTTATCAGATCTCAATACGCACTTGTCAACTTCCCAATTAAAGTTTTCCCATATATGGTCTTCTAATTTATAGTTGCTTCCAGTAAAAACTCCTAACTTAACTTTTGTAGGTGAAGCGGAACAATACTGCCTGCTTCCAGCTGATGCAAGATATTGTTGATGGTATTGTTCCGCATAAAAATATGAATCAATTTTTTTTATTTCCGTTTCAATTAAACCAAGATTGTTTTTGTTTAGTTCCTTTTGATATTGTTCCTTACTGGCTAAAATAGTCTTAATATTTTTTTCATTTTTGTAATATATTGCTGATCTATATTGTGTTCCCATATCATTACCTTGCCTGTTTTTTTGGGTAGGGTCATGACATTCCCAAAACATTTTTAATAAATCACTTACATCTATTTCACTTTTATCCCAAATAACTCTTACAACTTCTGAATGACCAGTTAAGCCAGAACATACTTCATAATAAGTAGGATTGTTTTTTTCACCACCAGCATAACCTACGGAAGTTGTGACAACTCCAGGAAGTTTCCAAAAACATTTTTCTGCTCCCCAGAAACATCCACATCCAAAAATTATTTCATCTTCTTCTAAACTTGGATCTTTTTTAATATCTGTTTTTAATATTCTATGTAATGAATATGCATTATTTAAATTTGACTCCTCATTATTCATAATGTTTTTCAGGAATTTAAACATAATTTAAATCTCTTCATTATAAGTAAAAAAATTACTTTTAGCTCTTAACAATTTTGGTAGCTAGCTCTCTCTCCCAAAGTTGTTTATATAGACCATTCACTTTTACCAAATCTTTGTGAGTCCCTTCTTGTACTATTTCACCTTTATCCATTACTAAAACCCTATCACAGGTAGCTGCAACAGAAAGTTGGTGACTAATCATGATGATTGTTTTATTACTTCTAACACTCATTTCATCTATTATTGATGCTGCTGTTTTATTATCTACGCTAGCTAAAGCATCATCAAGAACAACAATAGGAGAATCAACAAGTAGTGCTCTTCCTAGTGCAGTTCTTTGTCTTTGTCCACCACTTAATGTAATACCTCTTTCACCAACAATAGTTTTAAACCTTTGTGGAAAACTATTGATATCATCAATTAATCCAGCTTTTGTAGCACTTTCTTTTACTAAATATTTAGAAGCTTTGGGTTCTCCAAAACTTAGGTTTTCAGAGATGGTAGAGGTAAATAAGAATGCTTCTTGAGGAACGATTGAAATGTTTTTTCTAAGATCATTTAATTTTAAAGTTTTTACATCAATTTCATCTAAAAATAATTGATTGTCTGGAATTTCAATAGTCCTTCCTAGAGACTTTGCTAGTGTTGTCTTGCCACAACCTACTGGGCCAACTATTGCAATAAGTTCTCCTGGATAAATTTTAAAATTGAGACCATTTAATGAATTAAATTTTGATTCTGGATACTTAATTGTTAAGTTTTTTGCTTCTAAGAATCCTTTTACCTTTCTTTTTAAAAATTTGGTTTCTGCTCTATCTACAATATTTGGATTTTTCTGTAAGATTTCTTCTACACGATCTAAACTCACTTGACCGAGTTGAAAAGTGTTTAAGGTAAAACCTAATAGAGCTGTAGGAAAAACAAGTCTTTCTACGTAAAGAATTAAAGCTACTAATCCACCTATCGAAATAAATCCACTCTCTAGTTGAAAAGTCCCTAACGATAGTAAAATCAATAATGAAATTGAGGAAATACCTTGCAACAATGGGAAAAGGGTACTCGCCGTTCTTGCAAGTTTTATCGCTGAATTTCGATAGGCATTGTTATATAAGTTAAATTCTTTTTTCTCAGCATTCTCTTGAGCATAAATTTTGATGGCACTTATGCCAGAGAGATCTTCTTGTATTAGATCACTAAGTTTTGATAATGATTCTTGTTGAACTTTTCTTTGATTAACCATTCTGCCCCCGAATAGACTTACAATTCCAAGGATTAATGGAAATATCATTAAAGCTGATATTGTTAGTGTTTTATTAATCGAGAACATTGAAGGAATAGTGAATGAATAAGCTAATACAATGTTGCACAAGCTCAAAACAGTAAATCCTAAAAGTCTTCTTATGTTTTCAACATCGCTTGTAGCTCTACTAATAATGTCTCCACTCCCTTTTTTTTGAATCCATTCCGGATCTTGAATAAGTAAATGGTCAAAAAGTTTTTGACGCAGATTTACTTCTACTTTTCTACCTATGCCGAAGACAATCTGTCTTGAGAATAATCTTATTAAACCCATACAAGTTGCTAAAAATATTAACCATAAAGATTTAGAAATAACAAAATCTGAAGAAAACCCATTTTGTAATTGGTCAATTATATTTTTTACCTCTAAGGGTATTACAACACTAAGTATATTTACTAATAAGAGAGCTAAAGCTCCATATAGGAATTCTTTTTTATAAGGTCTTAGATATTTAGATATAACGTTTATCTTTAAATTTTTCATTTTATTTTGCCGATATGATTAAGATAATGTTTCATTTTTGAATATGTGAGCTAATTTTATAAATGATTCAGTATTTATTTATGGGTAACGAGCAAACTCATCCATTACATGAAACAGACAAAAATATTATAGATTCTCTTATCACTAAAAAAACACCAGAAGATCTTGACTATATAAATTTAGCTAGATTAATAAATCGTTATACCAATTTCCCAGGAGAAATTGAAATTAAAAACGATATTGAAAAAATTTTAAATTTTTGGATGATCACTAAAAACGAACTTTTTTCAAAAACAAAAAACATTTGGTCAAAAAGCTTCAGGCCTTCTAATACAAATAAAGATTTAGTTGGCTCAGGTTTTGATACCTCAAATTAAATTTTATCTGCATAATTTTTCTTCTATAAATTAATGTCTTCTAATCTATTAAACGCTGAAATATTAAATAATTTGTTGGAGGGAAGTGACCTTGATGAATTAACTTCTAGATCTTTAATGCAAAGATGGCTTAATGATGAAATTTCAGATGTTGAAACAGGAGCTTTTTTGAGTGCTTTGAGAGCAAAGAGTTCTACAGGTGTTGAATTAAGTTCTATGGCTGAGGAACTCTTAAATGTTTGCGAATTGCCAGTTGCAAGACCAAATTTGTATTTGGTAGATACTTGTGGAACAGGGGGTGATGGAGCTAATACATTCAATATTTCAACTGCAGTTGCATTTGTAGCTGCATCTTGTGGGGTAAAGATTGCAAAACACGGAAATAAAAGTGCTAGTGGAAAAGTTGGCTCTGCTGATGTTTTGTTGAATCTTGGTTTAAATTTAAATTGTTCACTAGAAAAAGTAATCAAAGCCGTAAGTGATATTGGAATAACTTTTTTGTTCGCACCTGTTTGGCATAAATCTTTAATAAAGCTAGCTCCATTAAGGAAGACTCTTGGAATAAGGACAATATTTAATCAACTTGGACCGTTGGTAAATCCTTTAAGACCAAATGCACAAGTTTTAGGTGTTGCTTCAGAGGATCTTTTAAAACCTATGGGAAGCGCGCTTTTAAAAATGGGAATGAATAGAGCAATAGTCGTTCATGGGTCTGGGGGCCTTGATGAAGCATCGCTTCAAGGAGAAAATAAACTAGTATTTGTTGATAATGGTGAATTACGGTTTTCTGAAATAAATATTTCAGATTTTAACCATGAAAATATATCTAACGAAAAGCTTGTGGTTTCTGATCTTGAGTCTAACGAGGAAATATTAAAGTCTGTCTTAAATGGTTCAGGACAAAAATCTCATATTGATGTAGTTGCCTTGAACTCTGCTTTAGTGCTTTGGGCCGCTGGCATTGAGGATGATTTAAATGAAGGATTTAATAAAGCTTTATTTTCGATTAATCAAGGAGATCCTTGGAGAAAGTTTTTACTTTTAAAAAATTATTTAGATACAAATTAATTAATTTCAAATTGATGATTAATCCATATAAGAAAAACGCGAAATTAGTTTTAAGTAATGGAATTGTATTCCCAGGATTCTTTTTTGGTGCTTCTGGTACAGCCATTGGTGAAATAGTTTTTAATACGGGAATGACCGGATATCAGGAGGTTATTACTGACCCAAGTTATTATGGACAAATATTAACATTTACTTATCCAGAGATTGGAAATACTGGTATTAATTTTGAAGATTCAGAATCTAATATAAATGTTAAAGGTATAATTGTTAGAAATTTTTCATCTAATAGCAGTAATTGGAGATCTAAAAAGAATTTTAATCAATGGTTGATTGAGAAAAATATCATAGGTCTATATGGAATTGATACAAGGGCTCTTGTTAAGATTTTAAGATCAAGTGGCGCGATGAATGGCGTTATTACCTCTCTAGATAAAACTGATGAAAGTTGTTTAAAAATAATTTATGATACGCCAAAGATGGAGGGATTAAATTTATCAAAAGTTGTTTCAACAAAGCAAAAATATTTATGGAAAAGTCATACACAAACAACTTTTGATTTAAGAAAAAGATATAAAGAATCTTCCAAAAAGTTAAAAATAGTAGCAATTGATTTTGGAATTAAAAATTCAATTTTAAATAGACTTGTATCCCATGGTTGTGAAGTTTTGGTTTTACCTTCTCGATCTTCTCTAAATGATGTGTTGTCTAACAACCCAGATGGTATATTTTTCTCAAATGGTCCAGGCGATCCTTCTTCTGTTTCCGAAGGTATAGACTTGGCAAAATCACTCATTGAATATGGTGAAATACCTATGTTTGGTATTTGCCTAGGCCACCAAATATTTGGATTAGCATTAGGAGGCTCAACTTATAAATTGCCTTTTGGACATCGTGGTTTAAATCATCCATGTGGTGAAAATAATAAAATTGAGATAACTAGTCAGAATCATGGTTTTGCTATTGATCCTAATTCTCTCTCAAAGGACTTAGTTAGAATTACTCACTATAACCTTAACGATAATACTGTGGCTGGCTTAGAGGTTTATAAAAAGCCTATATTTAGTGTGCAATATCATCCAGAGGCAGGACCTGGTCCACATGATTCAGATTATTTATTTAAAAAATTTGTTTCTCTAATGTTAGAAAGATGTTGACATATTGTTTTCTTTTGATTTGATAATTACATTTGATATATTAATTTTTTGGAGGTATTAGATCATAGAAGATTTCCAGAAGTTAACCGTTTCTTTAAGAGGAAACCTTGAGGTTAAAACAAACATTATGGTTTTTACTTTTAAAGGCCAACTTGATGCTTTCTCAGAAAAACAATTTAAGACTTTTGTAACTAATAACTTAAAAAATGACCATCCATTCGTTATAAATCTTACAAAAATAGATTTTTTAGATTCCTCCGGTCTTGGAGCACTTGTTCAAACTGCAAAAGAATGCAAAAAGTCGAAACTTGGCTTCTCTGTCGTTGGCAATTCGAGAGTGGCCCAAACAATAAAACTTGTTCGTTTAGGTGATTTTCTTAACTTAAAGTCAAGTCTTGAAGATTCATTAAATTTCCTAAGGACTTGAATTATTGGATTCAAAACTTGGTTCCTTATGGATCTCCCGAGGATATAGGTGTTATTCAACTCGCTTGGCTTGGAGATGCGGTTTGGGAGCTTCACCAAAGATTAAGACATGTTCATTTTCCTTTAAAATCAAAAGATCTCCATTTATCTGTAGTAAACGAAGTAAAAGCAAAATCTCAGTCAAAATCATTAAGTCAAATTGAACATT
>MWOY01000156.1 GCA_002026015.1 Prochlorococcus sp. HOT208_60m_808G21
ACAGGAACAGCAAAAGCAAGAATTAGAGAAACAGGAACAGCAAAAGCAAGAATTAGAGAAACAGGAACAGCAAAAGCAAGAATTAGAGAAACAGGAACAGCAAAAGCAAGAATTAGAGAAACAGGAACAGCAAAAGCAAGAATTGTTTGATATTCCTAATAAAGAAAATATTACTGAACCTGAATTAGGAGAATTTGATGATAATTTTACTTGGTCTGCAATGGTATTAGCTGCTCAAGGAAAGAAAATAAATCAAATATCGATTGATGAAATTGATTGGTTAACTAAATTACGTAGAGGACTAGAAGAAACACGAAAAGGATTTGTTACTGAATTATTGGATAAATTGGGAGATGATCCTCTTACGCCTGAATCTCTTGATGATTTAGAGACTCTATTAATAAGAGCTGATGTAGGGATTGATTCAACCGATAAAGTTATAAGTTCTCTAAGAACAAAATTAAATGAAGAAGTCGTGGGTGGAGAAGCAGGAATAAAATTCTTGAAGAAGGAATTAAAATTAATTATAGATAAACCAATAAAAAATTCAGGCTCTGATCTTTTAGTGCCACAAAAGGGTAAATTAAATGTCTGGTTATTAGTAGGAG
Organism: Prochlorococcus sp. HOT208_60m_808G21; assembly: GCA_002026015.1. GTDB lineage: Bacteria > Cyanobacteriota > Cyanobacteriia > PCC-6307 > Cyanobiaceae > Prochlorococcus_A. Next base: position 609 of record MWOY01000156.1, read on the forward strand.
TTAATGGTGTTGGTAAAACCACTACTTTAGGAAAATTAGCATATTTGTCATCAAAAAGTAACTATAAAACTTTGATTGCTGCTGCTGATACTTTTAGAGCGGCTGCAGTAGAACAACTTAAAGTGTGGGGAGATAGAAGTAATGTTGACGTTATATCTAATCAATCAAAAAATGCTGATCCAGCTGCTGTAGTTTTTGATGCAATTAATTCTGCAAAAAAAAGAAATGTTGATCTCTTACTTGTTGATACAGCGGGTAGATTGCAAACAAAAAATAATTTGATGGATGAATTAGCAAAAATAAAAAAAATTATTGATAAAAAGGTCCCGGATGCAATTGTTGAATCATTATTAGTTTTAGATGCAAGTCAGGGACAAAATGGCTTAAAGCAAGCAAAAAGTTTTGCTAAATCAGCAGATTTAAGTGGAGCAATTATTACTAAATTAGATGGTACTTCTAGAGGAGGAGTTTCTTTAGCTGTATCTGAAGAGGTAAATTTGCCTATAAGGTTTATTGGAGCCGGAGAAGGTATAAAAGATTTGAGACCATTTAATAGTTATGAATTTGTAGAGGCTATGCTTGCAGATAAATAAATATTTAATTAATTTTTTTTTAGAAACTTTATTTTAATGTTAAAACATATTTATCTATTATATTTGCTTTGACAAATAATCAAAAAGAAAAAATATTTTCGAATAAATATATCCAAAATTTTTTAGAAAATGATCCTAAAGTTACTCTAAAAAATAAATATAAATTCGCTGAAATTGCAGCTTCCTTAGCATATTATCTAAAATCATTTTCTAACATAAATAAATTACTGGATTACGTATGCTTAATTTTTAAACATATATTTTCTGAAAATATAATTTTAATTATTCCTTTAAATTACTCTGGGGAGATATGGAATGAAAATATAAAAATATCTGTTAATCATGAATATTTAACAATTCAAGAAGAGATTAATAGTTTTTTGAATCAATTTCAATTTTCAAAAAATTTTAAAATAAAAGAAATCCTTACTTTTGAAAATACTTTAAAAAATAAATTTAAAAAATATAAAATTGAAA
>MWOY01000016.1 GCA_002026015.1 Prochlorococcus sp. HOT208_60m_808G21
TTTCAGCTGCAAAAATGAATGGAATAGATTTACCAAGTAGTTGTTGTTCAGGAGTTTGTACAGATTGTGCATCCATGATATTGGAAGGTTCTGTAGATCAAGAAGATGCTATGGGATTAAATGATGATTTGAGGGAAAAGGGCTTTGCACTTTTATGTGTGGCATATCCCAAGTCAGATTTGAATATTGTTATTGGTAAAGAAGTTGAAGATGATTTATATAATGATCAATTCGGTAAATATCAAAAATGAAATTAAGTTCAGTTGATTATTATTTAGATTGGCCAGTTTCAATAAAATTAGAGAATTTAAGGGAATTTATCATTGCAGATTTAGAAAAAAAAGGTGATTTAATTCGATGGTCAATTGTTGATATTCAAAATTCTGTTGACTCTTTTGGAA
>MWOY01000157.1 GCA_002026015.1 Prochlorococcus sp. HOT208_60m_808G21
TTAATTGGTTATGTTGCCCAGGACATTGCACTTGATAAAATATTAACTGGACGAGAGCTTTTGGATTTTCAATCAGATTTATATCACATCAACAAAAACAAAAAATTTGAAAGGATAAAGAAATTAATAGATCAATTAGAAATGAGTGATTGGATTGATCGTAAGTGCGGAACTTATTCAGGGGGAATGAAAAGAAGAATAGATCTGGCAGCTGGACTTTTACATTTGCCCCAAGTATTAATATTGGATGAACCTACAGTTGGTTTAGATATTGAAAGTAGAAATATTATATGGCAACTTTTGAAAGATTTGAGAAATAATGGAATGACCATTATTTTAAGTAGTCACTATCTTGATGAAATAGATAAATTGGCAGACAGATTAGTGATAATTGATGATGGAAGAGTTATAGCACAAGGGACTCCTGCAGAGCTCAAAAATAAATTAGGAGGAGATAGAGTAACTTTGAAAGTAAGAGAATTTAGTAATCATGAAGAAGCAAAAAATATATGTCAAATTTTATCTTCAATAGATGGAATTAGTCAGATCATCATAAATGAAGCTCAAGGTTTCTCGATAAATTTCGTTGCAGATAAGGAAAAAGATTTACTTACGAAATTAAAAGTTGAATTGGCCTTCTCAAAGTTTGAAATTTTTTCTCTTACCCAAAGTCAGCCAAGCTTGGATGATGTATATCTTCAGTCAACTGGGAAAACATTATTGGACGCTGAAATTTCTATGGCAGGGAAAAGAGACTTAAAAAAAGAATCAAAGCAATCAATGCGATAAAAAAACTTTTGGTTACCTAACTATAATGAATACTAATTACTGCTAATTATGGAATTACAACAATATAATTTATTTTTTTTATATCAAGAAACATTTGCCTTAACAAAGAGATTATTTATTCAATTAAAAAGAAGACCATCAACTCTTTTAGCAGGAATATTACAACCCATAATTTGGCTTTTTCTATTCGGTGCATTATTCTCTAAAGCTCCTGAAGGTTTTTTACCAGGAGTTGATTCTTATGGAAATTTTTTAGGAGCAGGACTTATCGTTTTTACTGCTTTTAGCGGAGCCTTAAACTCTGGTCTTCCTTTAATGTTTGATAGAGAGTTTGGATTTCTTAATAGATTACTTGTGGCTCCTTTAACCAGTAGATTATCCATAGTTTTATCTTCTTTTTTTTACATAACAATTTTGAGCTTTGTTCAGAGTATTGTAATAATGATTGTTTCATACATTTTGGGTTATGGATGGCCCAACTTATATGGTTTAGGAATTGTATTTACAACACTAATTTTACTAGTTCTTTTTGTGACATCAATAAGTTTATGTTTAGCGTTTGTTTTGCCGGGACATATTGAATTAATCGCTCTTATATTCGTAATAAACTTACCTCTTCTATTTGCGAGTACTGCTTTAGCTCCAATCTCTTTTATGCCAAATTGGTTGGGATGGTTAGCTTCATTAAATCCATTAACTTTTGCTATTGAACCTATAAGGACTGCCTATACACAAACTATGAATTTAGAATTAGTGGCTTTACATGCCCCATATGGTGATTTAACTTGTAAGAGTTGTATCTCAATTTTATTTTCTCTAACAGTTTTTTCCTTGATTATTATCAGGCCTCTGTTAAATAGAAAGTTAAATTAGAAATTTTATGCTTTTAAAAAATCATTTAATAGAAGTTTTTAAACAAGCCTCTTTAGAAAATAATTTTTTGCTTAAAGAAAATGTTGTTCTTAAGTGGGTCCATAGATTTGGGATTGATTCATTAAATGATTTATTAATCCATAGTTCACTACAAAAAGAAAATCAGCGTGAAGAAGAAAATCAGGAACAGATCTCTTTAATTGATGAAGTACATGAAGAAAATCAAGAAAAGTTATCTTTAATTGATGAAATGCATGAAGAAAATCAAGAACAAATTAAGCTTGAATTAGCAAAAACTTTTGAAAATATTGAAGAAACAAAGTGGGAATCAAATGGCCTGGAAACTTCTAGCAGCAATGAAATAAACTGCAAAAATCAAAATTCTAATAAAATAAATAAATTTACTGAAACCCCATCATTACCCCTACCTTATATTAAAAATTTAAGAAAGTGGATTAACAACGATAAAAAAGCTAGTTAGCTTTTACATCATACCCGGCATTCCCATGCCCCCCATTCGGCATTCCCATGCCCCCCATTCCCGGCATTCCCATGCCGCCCATTCCCGGCATTCCCATGCCGCCCATTCCCGGCATTCCCATGCCGCCCATTCCTCCCATTGGATCTCCACCTGGTCCTCCAGGGGGCGCTGCTTCAGGCTCTGGAATGTCAGCCATCGCAACTTCTGTTGTGAGGAGCATAGCTGCAATAGATACTGAATCTTGAAGAGCTAATCTTATTACTTTGGTTGGATCTAATATTCCTGAATCTTTTAAATCCTCATATTTTCCTGAATTAGCATTAAAGCCTTTGTTAAGTCTTTTAATTTCAGCGACAACCACATCTCCATTAAAACCAGCATTTTTTGCTATTTGTTTGGTGGGTTCCAAAAGGGCTTCTTTGACTATATTTATCCCTGTTCTTAAATCATCTGAAGATGTTTCACTTAAATTTAAAAGGTCATCTGATATTTCAATTAAAGTTTGTCCTCCGCCAGAAACAACACCCTCTTCAATAGCAGCTTTCGTAGCATTAAGGGAATCTTCGATTCTCAACTTTTTATACTTCATCTCTGTTTCTGTAGCAGCTCCTACTTTGATAAGAGCTACTCCTCCGGATAGTTTGGCTATCCTTTCATTGATTTTATCCTGATCATACTCAGATTCAGTTATATTAACTTCCCTCTTTAATTTCTCTACTCGCGCTTTAACTAAATCTTTAGTGTCTTCGAAGGCAACAATTGTAGTTTTATCCTTTGTGATAGTTATTTTTTTTGCTTTGCCTAAATCATTAATCGATACTTTATCAAGTGTCATCGATTTATCTTCGCTAATTAACTTAGCCCCTGTAAGAATTGCAATATCTTCAAGGGCAGCTTTTCTTCTCTCACCAAATAACGGAGCTCTCACGGAAGCTACATTTAAAACCCCACTATTCTTATTCAAAACCAGAGTGGTTAAAGCCTCCCATTCAATATCTTCAGCAAGAATTAGAAAAGGTGAGCCTGCCTTTTGAATTTCTTCAAGTATTGGAACTAGATCAACTAAAGTTGAGATTTTTTGATCAGTTATTAATATTTTAGGGTTTTCAAGTTCACAAACTTGTCTTTCTTGGTCTGTTACGAAATATGGAGAACTATAGCCCCTATCAAAAGACATTCCTTCAGTTATATCTAATTCTGTATCTAGTGATTGAGATTCTTCGACAGTTATTACACCATCTGAAGTAACAATATCCATTGCCTTCGAAATTATAGATCCAATTTCTTCATCACCTCCAGCACTAACTGTTGCAACTTTTTGGATATCAGAACCACTTAATGAAATACTTTTGGAACTTAATTTTTCTAGAACAAAAGCCAGGCCTACTTCCATACCTTTTTTTAACTCCATAGGACTGGCACCAGAAGCAATATTTTTTAATCCCTCTTGAACCATCTTCTGAGTCAGAATGGTGGCTGTTGTTGTTCCATCTCCTGCACTCTCTTTTGTCTTAGACGCAACTTGTTCTATTAATTTCGCACCCAAATTAGAAATAGGGTTCTCAATCTCAATCTCTTTAGCAACTGTGGACCCATCTCTAACTGTATCTGGCGAACCAAATTTTCTCTCTATTACTACGTTTTTTGCTTTTGGCCCAATAGTAACTTTTACCGCATTAGCTACGAAATTCACACCTTTTTCTAGCGCTTCTCTTGATTCATTAGAAAAACTTAACTGTTTAGCCATGTTTACTCGATCTTTTATCTTATACTAATCTCCCATAGAATCATTTTTAAAGGATATTTAATTAAGTGGGGAAAGCCGAATTTCTTTTAATAGGACATACAAATTATTTCAAATAAGAGTATCTTTAAGTTATGGAAGAAACTAATAATCTTATTTTTACTCTTACCGCAATCCTCGCGATTGCTATGACACTAATATACTTTCCTTTAAGATTTTTCTTAACATTAACTGCTAGAAGTCGAAGACTAAAACTTTTACAAAAAATTAGAAGGTTGAGAGATGAATTAGGCCAGCCTTATGAAAGTACATAACTAAATACTCATA
>MWOY01000158.1 GCA_002026015.1 Prochlorococcus sp. HOT208_60m_808G21
AAATTGAGTCTGAAGTTCCAAAATCCACCCAACATCTTCCCCAAAGATTTTGATATTCCATAATTCCTAAATTATGCATTAAGGCTGGAAGAGATGCATTTTTTTGGTCATTATCATAGGACATCCAACTTAGATCTGAACCCTCTTCATGAGTTTGCAAATTTTCAGAATTAAATCCACCTAACCTTCCTAAAACGTACCAACTATCAAAAACACCATCTAAATAATTTTTTTCGTCTTGAGTTGGTGATTCTGAAAACCTGATCCATATCCAACAATTAAAAGGATCAACTTCCCTAAAAATAATATTCATATTGACTAATATCTTTTTAGATCTAAAGCTATTATAAGTAAGTTATTACTAGATTCAAATTCATACCTATAACTTAATTAATAATGCTTGATTTAAAAGAAATATCTTATCAACCCCAAACTGGTGAAAGAAAAATAATAGACAATTTAAATTTAAAAGTTCATGAAAATGAAATCATTTTAATTTGCGGCAGTAGTGGTTCTGGGAAAACAACACTACTCGAAATAATAAGCGGATTAACAAATCCGCAAAAGGGAAAAATTACTTGGAAGAATAAAATTTTGTCTTCTAGACAAAGAAGATGGTTTTGTGGAGTAGTATTCCAATTTCCTGAAAGATACTTTATAGGTACAACCATTGGTAAAGAATTAAAAATAGGCCATAAATCTTTAAGAGAAAAAAATATAGAAATAGTTTTAAATAAAGTTGGTTTGAAAAAAATTAATCTGACTCAACCACCAGAGCAGCTAAGTGGCGGACAACAAAGGCGGTTAGCTGTAGCAGTTCAACTACTTAGAAACCCCTCAATTCTTTTACTTGATGAACCAACTGCTGGATTAGACTATTCAATGAGAAATGATGGAGAAAACTTAATTCTTGATTTAAAAAATAAATTACTAATTATTATTGTTACTCATGAACCTGCCTTATTTGAGGGAATTCCTTCTAGGATATTATTCTTGAAAAAAGGGAAAATCAAAAATTTATGAAAGAAAATCATGGAGGATAGGATAGTTCGGGCTACTGCAGCCAATGGAGGAATAAGATTAGTTGCGGTCTTAACAACAGAGTCTTCTTTAGAAGCAAAAAAAAGACACGGCCTTTCTTACTTAACCACCTGTATCTTAGGCAGAGCATTTAGTGCTTCACTGCTTTTAGCAAGCTCGATGAAAATAATGCATGGGAGAGTCACTTTAAGAGTTAGATCTGACGGACCTTTAAAGGGATTACTAGTTGATGCAGGTAGAGACGGGAAAGTTAGGGGTTATGTAGGGAATCCTAATTTAGAATTGGACCTAGTCAAAATAGATAATAATAAATATTCTTTTGATTTCACAAAAGCATTAGGTACAGGATATTTAAATGTAATTAGAGATAGTGGATTTGGAGAACCCTTTACAAGCACTGTTGAATTAGTAAATGGGAATATGGCTGAAGACTTAGCTTCATATTTATATCATTCAGAACAAACTCCCTCTGCTGTATTTATTGGAGAAAAAATTCAAAATAAAAGTGTTATTTGTAGTGGTGGCTTATTAGCTCAAGTTTTACCTAAAAAAGATACTGACCCTCTGCTAGTATCACTACTTGAAGAAAGATGCAAAGAAATTAATTCTTTCAGCGAAGATCTATTTAAGTCAAAAGATAATCTTCTTGAGTTAATTAGAAATATATTTCCCGATATTGACGATAAATCAATCTCTGAAAAAGCTCGTTCTCAAGAAGTGAGTTTTAAATGCAAGTGTTCCAAACAAAGAAGTTTAAATGCGATGAAAATGCTTGATAAGAGCGAGTTAGAGGACATCCTCAAGAAAGATGGCAAAGCAGAGTTGGTTTGTGAATTTTGTAAAAATAAATATCTTATAAATTATGAAGAAATTAAATCTATGATAGAAAATCAATCATAAAAAAATTACGCCTAGCCATAAAATAACCATGGCCGGAATACTTTGAATTTTTTGTATTGATAAAGAGTTGTTTGATACTTCCTGAATGAACGAATTATTTTCAAGCAATCCACCAAATATTAATCCTATCGAGAGAAAGGTAACACTCCAACCCAGAGAACCTATAAATCTTTTCCCTGATTTAATTTGAGTATAGGTAAGTATTAATGTTGAGATAGAGAGTAAAAGTCTATTATTAGAGTCTGGACTGATAAATAACAAAATTAAAAATAATAGCCCAACAGATATTTTTATTGAAAGATTATCAAATGAGGGGGTAGTTATTTTTGGCAGACTATACTGACTTGAATTGTTAGAGTTATTATTTAAATTTTTTATCTTAGAAAGAAGTGGGAAGTTATTATTGTTAAGTTGATTAATTTGTTTTTCTTTTTTTGAGGCACTAACAGCTTCATAGCTTACATTTCCTGATTGCCTGGCTTTCAAACTACCCATGAGTAATTGATCAAAGGAAGATTCTATTTTCGCTTTTAAAATTAAGTCTTCACCAGCCTCTTTAACTTTAATATCTCTAGCCTTCTGAATATCCTCAAAAGCAACACCTTCTTTTACACCTAAAATTTCATAAGGTGATTTTTCGTTATTATTTTTATTACTGTTTGAATCCAAAATTTTTTACTAATACTAACAGATTAACTAATTTTATAATCCATTAAGACTTTATAAAACAATTGGTTCGACTCCACTAACAACGGGCGCAACTTTGTTTAAATTTAATTGATTATTGTCTTCAACAAACTGATTTAGATTCCACTCATTTTTGAAAAGAATAACTGGCCTATTCCAACAATCTTTAACTATTTTACAGTTGAATATTCTGCCTAGTTTTTCAATGGCTGGCCATCCATCAGAAATCCATCTAGCCAATTGATATGGCATTGCTTCAAGATTTGCATCTACACCATATTCACTTTTTAATCTGTGAGTTACTACCTCCAGCTGCAATTGACCAACGGCTGCGAGTATAGGGTCTCTTTTACTCTCATCAAAGTCATAAAGAATCTGAACAGCTCCTTCTTCTCGAAGTTCATTAACACCCTTTCTA